>JAQXAF010000020.1 GCA_029253085.1 Luminiphilus sp.
TCAGCGCTCCTTCTTGCTGTCTCTGTTGTCGTTGGCATCAGTGCTTTTGTAAATAGCCTGCAGTCCGCCCTAGTCAGTGAGAGCTTGCGCTTTCTCGCTGCTGATCGTGTGATTCGGAGCAGCCAGGCCATTCCCAATGACTGGACGGCCCGTGCAGAGCTTGATGGACTTAGGGTGGCCCAAACTTTGGGATTTCCCTCCATGGCTGTCACTGAAAGTGACAATCTATATCTCGCTTCGATCATGGCTGTTAGTTCGGGGTATCCACTAAGAGGGGAACTGTTGGCCAGTGAAACTCCCTACGGTGAGGTACGAGGCGATGTCGGTATTCCCAAGGCAGGAGAGGCTTGGCTGGCGCCACGGCTTTTTGCTCTGTTGGAGGTCAAGCCGGGGGATCGAGTTTGGGTTGGAGATAAAGCCCTGATCGTTTCTGGTGCTGTTCGTGGTCAGCCGGATACGGCCAGCGCGGCCTTTGGATATGGGCCAAGATTGTTGATGAATCTGTCTGATATTCCTGCAACAGGGATCATCCAGCCGGGCAGTCGTGTGACTTGGAGGTTACTGCTAGCAGGTGAAGCAGCCGTACTAGACGCTTTTACTCAGTGGGTAACGCCGCTTTTGAATCAAGGACAACGTTTGCTGGGTGTCGAGGACAGTCAGCCTAGCATTAGTCGTACATTAGATAGGGCCCAAGGGTTTTTATTGCTCGCCGGAAGTTTGGGCGTGGTGTTAGCTGCCGCCGCAATAGCCCTCGCGGCTCGAAGATTTTCGGAGCGGCATACAGATCATGTAGCGATCATGAAAAGCTTGGGGGCTAGTCGCGTACGAATCGCCAAGCTCTACGGTGGCAGTTTGCTCATACTGGGTGTCTTCGCCACCGTGTTGGGCTGCGCTTTGGGTTGGGCTCTCCAAGCACTATTTTTCCAGCTTTTTGCCGAGCAATTGCGCGTGCAGCCAGGAGCTGTAGGTTTTGAACCCTATTTAATCGGTGGAGCCACCGCATTGGTTTGCTTGGGATTTTTTGCTTGGCCACCACTGCAGCGGCTTGCCCAGATACCGCCCTTGCGAGTTTTGCGCCGTGATGTTGATGCTGGCAGCGCCCAACGCTGGATGGACTATGCCTTGGGTGCAATCTCGATTTTTGTCCTGATGTGGTGGTACTCAGGGGATCTCAGAGTAACCGGCAGTGTGGTGGCGGGTTTGTCCCTGACGGTCGGGGTTGGCTATTGCGGCGCTCAAATTCTTTTGCGAGGCGGACGAGCGCTAGGAAGCGCGGCGGGTAGCGTGTGGCGTCTCGCCTTGGCTAATTTGCAGCGCCGAGGGACTGTAAATGCGCTGCAAATGGTTATCTTTGCCATTGCGATTATGCTGATGCTGGTTTTGGTTATTGTTAGGGGTGCCCTGATTGACCAGTGGCAGGCCCAGCTGCCACCGGGAAGCCCAAATCATTTTATGCTGAATATCACGGCCGACGAACGTGCGTCGTTGACCAGCTTTCTATCCGAACGAGGCATCGAATCACAGCCTCAATTCCCTATGACACGAGGTCGGGTCATGGCAGTTAACGGTGAGAGGTTGGCGACAGCAGACAGCGCACAGTCACAACGACGCCAGCGGGAGGCTAATTTTACTTATGCAGACACGTTGCCGGAGGCCAATGAAATTATCGCGGGAGAGTGGTGGGATGCCGATACCGATGAGGCGCAGGTGTCTCTGGAGGAGGAGTTTGCGCAGCGTGTAGGAGCCAAGGTTGGGGATGTCCTGGAGCTGCGTATTGCTTCTGATAGCTTCCAAGCCACGGTCTCAAGCGTTAGAGAATCTGACTGGCAAAGCATGAAGCCCAACTTCTTCGTCATCTTTCCTAGGAAAACATTGGAGCGTTTCCCTAAAACATTTCTCACCAGCTTTTATCTACCCCCAGAACAAAAAGCGCTGCTGAATACGCTGATCACTTCTTTCCCAACGGTAACAATTATTGAGCTCGACATCGTTATCGCTGAAATTCGCACGATTATAGATCGGGTGGGTCAGGCTATTGAATTGGTGTTGGCGGTTATTTTACTGGCGGGTGGTTTGGTCCTGATCGCGGGCGTTCAGGCCAGTGTCGATATTCGTTTGCGGGAAAGTGCACTTTTAAGGGCGCTTGGGGCTAAAAAAAGTTTGTTGTTGGGCGCACTGCTCATAGAGTTCTCTACCCTCGGTGCATTTGCAGGTCTACTCGCCATATTGGGAGCTGAAACGGCGGCGTGGGCACTTCAAACCCAAGCCCTGGACCTCTCCTATCAGGCGAGTCCTTGGCTGTGGCCCTGGAGTATTTTTGCGGGTGTGAGTCTCATTGGTGGGCTGGGGGTTTTGAGCTGTCGCAAAGCGGTGACAGTGCCACCGCTGGTTGTTCTGCGAGAGCTCTAGCAGGACTTATCCTAAAAGATGTGCGACGGCATCGCGCTCATCTGAAAGTTCCTGCGCCGTGGCATCCATCTTTGATCGACTGAACTCACCGACATCAACGCCCTGTACGATGGCCCAGTCGCCATCGGTGCAGCGGCAGGGGAATGAGTAGATGAGCCCTTCGGGTATTCCATAGGAGCCGTCTGAGTACACGCCCATGGAGACCCAGTCTTCAGCCTCAGTTCCCAGAGCCCAGCTGCGCATATGGTCGCTGGCGGCATTGGCGGCAGACGCTGCAGAAGATGCTCCGCGCGCTTCAATAATGGCGGCGCCTCGCTGTTGTACCGTAGGAATGAAACTCTCTTCGTACCAAGTCTGATCGATGAGATCGATCGCCTTACCGTCCTTGACCTTTGCATTGAACAGATCGGGGTACTGCGTTGCTGAGTGGTTACCCCAGATAGTCATGCAGGTTACGTCATTAACCGTTGTGCCGGTTTTTTGCGCAATCTGCGTTGCCGCTCGGTTGTGGTCGAGGCGGGTCATGGCGGTGAAGTTTCGGGGATCTAAATCCGGTGCATTGCGCTGCGTAATTAAAGCGTTGGTGTTGGCGGGGTTGCCTACGACTAAAACCTTGGCGTTGCGTGACGCATGATCGTTCAAGGCCTTGCCTTGAACTGAAAAAATAGCGGCATTGGCTTCGAGCAAATCTTTACGCTCCATGCCGGGCCCGCGGGGTCTTGCACCTACAAGCAAGGCGTAATCGGTATCCTTGAAACCTACGTTAGGATCATCCGTACACACAACACCGGCTAACAAAGGAAAGGCGCAGTCGTCTAGCTCCATCCGCACGCCCTCCAGGGCCGTCATCGCTGGCGTGATGTCAAGCAACTGTAAAATAATGGGTTGGTCATCGCCCAACATGGCGCCAGAGGCGATACGAAATAGAAGGGCGTAACCAATTTGGCCTGCGGCGCCGGTAACCGTTACGCGAACGGGAGCTTTCATAATCATGATCCTCAGTGGGAAGCGAAGTGGCTGCGCAGGGTCTAGGAGTTCTCCCTCGACAACGCCTGCTGCGGGCGCGATTTTCCGGTGCTGACAACAAAAACTCAAGTCGTAAGCGGATCTAAACAAATTTTATGTGTGTATTTGGACCCAAAAGCAGGCTTTCTATATGATCGACGCTTCTTTAGGCCGGTGTACGGCCGTGTCAGGACCCGCCCGAGACAATTTTATGCACACCGCGAGCCCAACAAATAGCAGTTTTTTCAAAGATACGCGAAAGCAGGATTATTCCTTAAACAAACTCCGCAAGCGTTTGCAGCGGAATGTTGGTAAGGCCATTGCCGATTTTGCCATGATCGAAGCGGGTGATCGTATTATGGTGTGCCTATCCGGGGGCAAAGATTCCTATGCCATGCTCGATATCTTAATAAACCTCAGAGATCGTGCCCCTATTGAATTTGAGCTGATTGCAGTTAATTTAGATCAAAAACAGCCGGATTTTCCCGAGGAGGTATTGCCCAATTACCTCGAAGCACTTGGCGTTCCTTACTACATTTTGGAGCGAGACACCTACAGCGTGGTGAAATCTGTGATTCCAGAGGGTAAAACGACCTGTGGACTTTGTTCGAGGCTGCGACGCGGCACGCTCTATGGATTTGCGGAGCAAATAGGCGCGAGTAAAATCGCTTTGGGCCACCACCGCGATGACATTGTCGAAACATTATTTTTGAATTTGTTTTTTGCTGGCAAGCTCAAGGCAATGCCGCCGAAACTGCTGAGCGACGACAAGAAGAATATTGTTATCAGACCCATGGCTTATTGTAAGGAAGACGATATTGCCCAATATGCTGAAGCGAAAGCGTTTCCCATTATTCCTTGCAATCTGTGCGGGTCCCAAACCAACCTGCAGCGGCAAGAAATTAAACACATGCTTCAAGGTTGGGAGCGGCAGTATCCTGGGCGAATTGAGACTATTTTTAAGGCGCTAAGTAGCGTTTCACCCTCGCAGCTAGCCGATCAAAATCTGTTTAATTTCAGGGATTTAAAGCTTGAAGTTGATACGGAGCCTCATCTTCCGGAATTCAAGGTTGTACAGTTATGATGGCTCACGCTTAAATGCCAGCAGACCTACTCAAGCTCGAGTCTGTTGACCTAGACCGTGGGGTGCGCCGTTTGCTTTCTGGGGTGTCGTTTGTTGTGCGTGAAGGTGACTGCTGGCAAATGCTGGGCAGTAACGGTAGCGGTAAAACCAGCCTTATGAGGGCCATTGCGGGATTAACTCGTCTAGGTTTACAAGGGGATCGCGTCTGTACCGAGAGCGTGATCTACCAAGGGCATCTGCCCGGGCTGAAATCGCTGTTGAGCTGTAGGGAAAATCTGCGCTGGCACGGCAGTGGCCGCGTGACTGACGACTTTCAAAAAATTGATGTGGCTCTTGCCCGGGTTGGACTCCAGGGGTACGAGGAGACAGAAATTTGCCAATTATCTGCAGGGCAGCAACGTCGTGTTGGGCTGGCGAGATTGTGGCTATCCGAAGCCCAATTATGGTTGTTGGACGAGCCTTTTACCGCCATTGATGTTGACGGGACGGCGATGCTGGAGGCACAAATACAGCGTCATTGTGAAGCGGGCGGTGCCGTCGTGTTTACCAGTCACCAGCCTACCCGTATGGCGGCACTAAAAATGTTGGACCTCAATCAATATGCTGCCTGAGCTGGGCACATTCCTGCGCTTTCAGGCGCAGCGTCACCTGCAGGCTGCACTTCGTCGCCCGGGTGATATTGTCGGCCCCTTAATCTTCTTCTTAATGGTCGTAACGTTGTTTCCCCTGGGGTTAGGCCCCGATCCAGCGGTTTTAGCCGCACTGTCGCCGGGCATACTATGGGTCGTGGCATTGCTTTCTAGTCTCGTGGTGAGTGGTCGCCTGTTTCAAAGCGATTATGAGGATGGCACGCTAGAGCAGCTGGCACTATCTCCACATCCCCTAGCTCTTTCAGCGATGGTTGAAGTTTTTTGCCACTGGCTATTGAGTGGTATGTCTTTAGCTCTGGTATCACCCGTCTTTGCCGGATTGTTGAATATGCCAACTCAGGCGATGCCTGTGTTGATGTCGAGCTTGGCCTTAGGCACCTTGTGTTTGTCCCTTATCGGCGCTGTGGCGGCGTCGCTGACAGTCGCACTGCGGCGCGGCGGGGTGCTTTTGTCGTTGTTGTCAATTCCTCTTACTGTACCGGTATTGATTTTCGGGACGGCGGCGGTGCGGGAAGCGGCACTGGGCTACGACCCTACGTCTTGGTTAGCCTTGCTCGGCGCCCTAGCCGCCGGGGGTTGTGTACTGGCGCCATTTGCCATCGCAGCTGGGTTGCGTATTTCCTTGGAAGCCTAGGGACAATGTTTTTGAACAGGAACGGGATATAATCAGAGCATGTGGTCAATTGTGCACAAAATGGGTTCGCCGCCTTGGTTCTACCGGTTCGCTAATAGAGCGATCGCATGGCTGTTGCCCATTGTTCTGCTGGCCCTGGTCGTGGGCAGTATTTGGGGCTTGCTCATAGCGCCCCCCGATTATCGCCAGGGCAACAGCTACCGCATTATTTTTATTCACGTTCCAGCGGCTGTGGTTGCACTCGCCGGCTATTACGTGATGGCAACGGCGGGGCTGATGAGCTTAGTCTGGAAGATCAAGATGGCCGATACGGCAATGCGAGCGCTGGCACCCGTGGGAGCCGCGCTGACATTTATCGCCTTGGTGACTGGCTCTATCTGGGGTAAGCCCACCTGGGGAGCCTGGTGGGTATGGGACGCTCGAATTACGTCGATGCTGATTCTGTTTTTTCTCTATTTGGGTGTAATGGCACTGTCTGAGGCCTTTGATAACAAAGCGGCGGCAGCCAAGGCCTGCGCCGTTTTGTCTTTGGTCGGTACCGTTAACATTCCCATTATTTATAAGTCCGTTGACTGGTGGTACAGCTTGCATCAGCCCGCGTCGATAAAGTTCACCGGGGAGAGTGCGATTGATACGTCAATGCTGTATCCCCTGTTGCTAATGATTTTGGCGTTTTATGGACTGTTTGCGCTGTCGGTGTTGTTGCGAATGCGTACCGAGTTACTGCTAACTTATCGCCAGTCTGCTTGGCTTAATGCGGAGGTGTCGTGATGTATTTTGAAACCTGGTCAGCCGTTTGGCAGATGGATGGTCACGGCCCCTATGTCTGGGCAGCGTACAGCCTGACAGCTTTTGTTATTTTTTTGTTAATCGCTTCTCCCTGGTTTCGTGCCCGGCAGCTCACCCAAGCCCTTCGGGATGACGCACACCGTCGTGCTGCAAAGGCGAGCCTCACGGGAGAAAATCATGCATCCGAAGCGTAAGCAGCGACTAATTATTTCAATTTGTATCGTTGTTTTTTCTAGTACTGCGATCGGGTTAGTGAGCTACGCGCTCCGGGGGAATATTAATCTGTTTTATCCCCCCGCAGATGTCACCGCGGGTATCGCGCCTACTGATCGAGCGATCCGGGTGGGTGGCATGGTGGTCGAAGGCAGCATCAAACGTTCTGAAACTGATCTGACTACGGTTTTTTTGGTGACCGATTATGACGGGTCGGTTGAGATTAGCTACACCGGTATCCTGCCGGACTTATTTGCCGAGGGCGAAGGGGTCGTGGCGTCAGGAGTGTTAGGTCGCGACGGTCGATTCGTGGCGACAGAAGTCCTGGCGAAACATGATGAGAACTACATGCCACCTGAGGTGGCGGCAGCGCTCGAAGGTAAAAAGCCCAAAGCGGGTTCTTATAATTTAGGGGAGGGCGGTTAATGCTGGCCGAGGTAGGACATTTTGCGCTAATCATCGCGTTTGTGCTCGCGTGCCTGCAGGCCGTTGTGCCGCTTGTGGGTGCCTGGCGTGGGCACTCCGGCAGCATGCTGCTGGCGCCGCCCCTCGCGGTAGGCGTTTTTGTTTTCCTGCTCATTGCCTTCGTCATTCTGGCCACGACGTTTTTGCAGGATGATTTTTCGGTCAAGGTAGTGGCGTCTAACTCGAATAGTTTTATGCCGGATATCTATAAGTTTTCGGCGGTCTGGGGCAACCATGAGGGCTCGCTACTTCTGTGGGTTCTGATCCTTTCTGGCTGGATGGTGGCGGTTGCTCAATTTAGCCGAGGATTGCCCCTCACGATGTTGGCTCGTGTGCTGGGCGTTATGGGATTGGTTGCGGTGGGCTTTATCGCATTTTCACTGCTGACATCGAACCCCTTCGAGCGGCTTTTGCCGGGAATCCCCGCGGAGGGCCAGGACTTAAATCCGTTGCTGCAGGACCCGGGGCTTATCATTCACCCACCCCTTTTGTACATGGGGTATGTAGGATTTTCCGTGCCTTTTGCCTTCGCCATTGCGGCGTTGATGGGCGGGCGTCTCGACGCGGCTTGGGCGCGATGGTCCCGTCCTTGGACCAATGTCGCCTGGGGCTTTCTGTCTTTGGGTATCATGCTTGGTAGTTGGTGGGCTTATTACGAATTGGGTTGGGGTGGCTGGTGGTTCTGGGATCCCGTCGAAAATGCCTCTTTTATGCCTTGGTTGGTAGGGGCCGCCCTTGTGCATTCCCTCGCCGCGACTGAAAAGCGCGGTTTGTTCAGGTCTTGGACCGTGCTTTTGGCGATAGCAGCGTTTTCTTTGTCCTTGCTCGGGACCTTTTTAGTGCGCTCGGGCGTACTCACTTCGGTGCACGCATTTGCTGCGGACCCTGATAGAGGGTTATTTATCCTCATCTTCCTCGCACTGGTTATCGGTGGCTCACTGGTACTGTATGCGCTGCGAGCCCCCACAGTCGCTAGTCGCGTGCAGTACGGAGCTTTTTCTCGCGAGGCACTGTTGCTGGCCAATAACTTTATTTTTGTGATTTCGGCGACGACGGTGCTTTTGGGGACCCTTTTTCCACTCGTGATGGATGCCTTAGGCCAGGGGAAATACTCAGTCGGTCCTCCCTACTTTAACGCCGTTTTTGTGCCACTGATGGCGCTGCTTGTCCCTTTTATGGGAATAGGGCCGGTGAGTCGCTGGAAGCAAGATGCGCCTTCTCGTTGGCGCCAAGAGCTACTGCTTCCTGCGGCTGTCGTGGTCTTGTGTGCCCTCGTCCTCCCCGTATTAACCTTGGGCTTCAACCTCTGGGTGGCTTTGGCTGTTTTGTTTTCCGGTTGGCTACTGGCGGGTCTGCTGCGAGACTTTCTTGACCGCACACGCACAGCCAAAGGTTTGTTCAGCAAATGGCGGCGCCTAACACCCAGCTATCTGGGTATGTTGTTGGCCCATACGGGCTTTGCTGCAATGATTCTTGGTGTGACAGTTGTGAGCCAACACAACGTCGAAAAAGATTTGCGTATGCTGCCCGGGGACTCTGAGGACGTGGCGGGTTATCGCTTTCATTTCGTCGGTGTGAATCCTGTTGCTGGCCCTAATTACGATGCGGATCAGGCCGATTTTCAGGTCTTTAAAGGTGAGACATTGGTCGCCGAGCTGTCTCCTCAAAAGCGCCGTTATCGCGCGAGTGGTCAGGTTATGACCGAGGCGGCCATTGACCCGGGCATGTTCAGGGATTTGTTTATTGCCATGGGTGAGCCTGTTGGTGAAGAGGCATGGGCTATCCGGTTGCAGTACAAACCAATGATTCGGTGGATTTGGTTTGGGGCTCTGATGATTGGGTTTGGTGCTTTAACGACAGCTTTTGATCGGCGCTATCGCTTGCGTGAGCGTCGTTTAGACACGGCTGAAACTCAGGCGGCTATGAATAGTCCAGCACATGCCAAGGCTTAAACTATTTCTGCCACTCGCGGCTTTCGTCTTGCTCAGCTTGCTGTTGTTTAAAGGGTTGTCCTTAGACCCGACGTCTTTGCCGTCTGCCTTAGTCGGCAAACCCTTGCCTGACTTTGAGCTGGAAGAACTGCATTCCGGTGAAATTTTGTCCCGGCAGCGCATCATTGGTGAGCCGATGCTCGTTAATATTTGGGCGACCTGGTGTTATTCCTGCCGAGTGGAGCACCCCTATTTGTTGGAGTTGGCCGCGCAGGGTGTACAAATAATCGGGCTCAACTACAAGGACGATAGCGTCAAAGCCGTCGGCTGGCTGAAGGATCTAGGGGATCCCTATGCGCTTACGTTGGCAGATTCAGAGGGTAGGCTTGGATTGGATATGGGCGTTTACGGTGCACCTGAAACCTATGTAGTCGACGCTCAAGGCGTCGTCCAATACCGTCACGTGGGGGTTGTGGATGCGCAGGTTTGGCAGTCGCTGTTGGTGGCGTGGTTTCCAGAGTTTCGGCGTGAGGGCGTGTCACAGTGAGGTATTGCCGGTGTGCGATTCGTTGGTTGTCGATGATTGCTCTCTGCACGATGGTGATGACAGCCCAAGCTGTGATTGAGACTTATGAATTCTCGGATGCAAATTTAGAACGCCGCTACCATCGTCTCAGTGATGAGCTGCGCTGTCCAAAATGCCAAAATCAAACCATTGCAGACTCCAATGCACCCATTGCCAAAGATCTCAGATTTCTTTTGCACGAACAGTTGGAGTCTGGGGCCAGTGACGATGACATATTGAGCTTCATGGTTGCGCGCTACGGAGAGTTCGTCCGTTACCGTCCAGGTTTGGATAGCAATACGGCACTGTTGTGGTACGGCCCGTTGCTGCTGACCTTGGTTGCCCTGTTGGCCCTCGCCATGCACCTGCGAGGCAGGCAGAGTGCGGTTTCGCCGGTAGAGCCGACAGAGAAAGAGCGTGAAGCCCTTCGTGCTCGTTTGGGCGAAAGTAACGGCGGACAGGATTCACAGTTATGACGTACTTTTATGCCGCTGCAGCAGCACTGACATTACTCGCTTTGGGGCTACTTTTAATACCCCGGTGGCAGCAGCGTCGTTGGCAGGGTGAATCAAATTTAGACTGGCTCGCGTTGCGCCAGGTTGAATTACAAAATGACGCCGCTGACGACCGACAGGCACTGAGCCGTGACGCTGAGCTACGTATTTTGGATGAGTCACCCGGCGCAGAGGCCGAGCGGGTTCTTGTGGGTGCGGGCACCGTTGCAGGGCGCTGGCGTGGAGCTCTGTTGCTAACAACGGTTGTAGTGATTGCTCCGGTGGTGCTTTATCTGAAGCTTGGCGCTATTGAGGATGTGCGGATCACAGCAGCATTAGAGACCATGCAGGAATCAACCCCGGCGGAAGTACAGGCGCTGCTGGCAGACATCGAAGTTCGTTCTAGCGCAAAGCCCGGCAACGTCGAGTACCTTTCGCTGCTAGGGGAGTACTACACTGCACAAAATGAGCACGGCCAGGCCTTGGCAATATACGAGCAGTTACTGCTGCAATTTCCTGAGAGCGCTGAGCTGCTTGCTCGAGCTGCTCAGGCTGAGTACCTAAAAGGTGAGCGCCAGCTTTCCGAGCAAGCGCGCCGAAGGGCTGAGGCTGCACTGGCCATTAATCCTGAGCAACGCAGTGCCTTGGGCACTTTGGGCATGGCGGCATTTGAGGCTCAGGAGTACAGCGATGCATTGCGGTACTGGGAACAGTTGTTGGCGGTTGAAGCGGTGGGTACCCCCGGTTATCAAATGCTCACCACCATTATTGCTGAAGCTCGGATGCGTGGGGAGCTGCCTAGTTCTGTGGTATTAGCGCCACCGGTGGAGGGACTGCCAGAAGCCAACTCCGGTGTCGGTGTAACGGTGACAGTCACGATGCCCGACGGTGAAGCCGCCGAAGGGACGGTCTTTGTAGTGGCCCGTCCGAGTGGTGTGGCACAGCGCATGCCCACCGCAGCGGTCCGACGAAGTGCGAGTGAACTGCCATTTTCGGTTCGCCTCGACGACGCTTCGTCAATGGCCGGGCAAAAGGTATCGGCACTGAACCTTGTCGATATTGAGGTGCAACTCTCGGTTACGGGGCAGCCCGGTCGAGCCAACGCCAGCTGGCTGGCAACTGCCACCAACATTCAACCCAAAAAAGATGCCGAAATAACCCTAATTTTAGAGCCAATTGGACCGCAATGATAAAATCGTGAACTGGTCCCAAGGCTAGATATAGTGTTGACAGCCCATAGGGTATACACTACATGTTGTGTCGTCAGGGTTGCGGTCTGACGCTTCCCAATAGGTAGGTAAATGCGTCTCAAATCCATCAAACTGGCTGGCTTTAAATCATTTGTTGACCCAACAACGGTCAATTTTCCAAGCAATATGTGCTCTGTTGTAGGGCCAAACGGCTGTGGTAAATCCAACATTATTGACGCCGTCCGATGGGTGTTGGGGGAAAGCTCCGCCAAGAACCTCCGCGGCGAGGCGATGACCGACGTCATTTTTAATGGGACAACCCATCGTCAGCCGGTAGGGCAAGCATCCATTGAGCTCATTTTTGATAATACCTCCGGGAAGTTAGTAGGGGAGTACGCGGCCTATGCGGAAATTTCGGTCCGTCGGGTGGTGGGTCGTGAAGGCACCTCTGAGTACTGGCTCAATGGCGCCAAATGTCGTCGCCGAGATATTACAGACCTATTTTTAGGCACGGGTTTAGGTCCCAGAAGCTATGCCATTATTGAGCAGGGCATGATTTCACGGTTGATTGAATCCAAGCCAGAAGAACTGCGAATATTTATTGAAGAAGCGGCGGGGATCTCCAAGTACAAGGAGCGCCGCCGTGAAACTGAAAGCCGAATGCGTCGGACCCTCGAAAATTTAGACCGTCTCGCTGATCTACGTGAAGAACTGGAGCGCAACCTCCAGCACTTGCTTCGCCAGTCTCAAGCGGCCGAAAAGTATGCTGAGTTCCGTGCTGAGGAACGTGAGCTGAAGGCCCAGTTTCTCGGCTTGCAGTGGAGAGAACATCAGGCAAACAACAGGGTAAGCCAGCAAGCTCTCACTGATCTCGATTTAAAGCAGGAGGCAGAGCGCGCTGAGTTTGAGCGCGTGGGAGCCAGCATTGAGGGCACTCGGGTTTCTCTGGCTGCAGCAACCGACGCCTTTAACACGGTGCAAGCTGATTATTACTCTGTTGGCGGTGAGGTCACGCGGGTTGAGCAGGCACTGAAGTACGAGCAGGAGCGTCGGGCCACCATTGAATCTGACTTACTGCAAACTCGTGAAGGTTTACAGGAGTCAAAAGGACATCTTAACGCCGACACTGAACGCCTAGGCGCCTGGCGTTCAGAACTCGAGTCACTGCGGCCTACGTTAGCCGAGCAGCGAAGTTCTGCAGATGCTGCGGCAGGGGTGTCTGCTGCTGCTGAACAGGCGATGACACAGTGGCAAAGCCGGTGGGACGAATTTAACCAAAGGGCGGCGGGCCCTAAGCAAGCCTCTGAGGTTCAGCAAAGCCGTATCGTTTATCTGGAGCAGGTGCTGCAAAGAATCCACGAGCGCGGCGGCAAGTTGCGTAAAGAACTTGAAGCGCTGGCCAGCGGAGATGTCGACCGAGACTTACCCGAGTTGGAGGCACAAATTCGATCTGGCGAGGAGGCGGTAAAAGCTCAGGAAGACGCGTTACTGCAACTCGATGTCGAGGTGTCCGCGCAGCGGGAAAATATTGAGCGCTTGAGGGATGAGCAAGATCAGGTGCGCGCTCGCGTGCAGCAGTTGAAGGGACAGGAAGCGTCACTTCAGGCCCTACAGGAGGCTGCCCTCGCAGAAGGCGATGTATCTGTAACACAGCAATGGCTCGCCGATCTCGGGTTCGACGACAGCGGCAACGTGTACGAAGCCCTCCAGGTGCAGGACCACTGGACAATGGCGGTGGAATGCGTGCTGGCGGCGAGACTGACGGGGGTCTGCACCGAAAGCTTCTCGCAAGTCCAAGCGGCCTTTGACACCGCCCCAGCTGGTGCAAGTATTCTAGCGGCAGGTGAAGTTGGTACGGGTGGCACCGGGACACTGGCTGAAAAAGTTGTGGGGCCTGCATCGGTTTTGGCTGTGCTTGCGGGTGTACACGTCGCAGAAGACCTTACGACCGCACGAGAGCGATTGGCTACGCTGGCGAATACCGCGTCTGTCATAACCCCTGAGGGCGATTGGTTAGGGCGCGGCTGGATGTCGAAACCGTCGAAAACCGATTCCAGCCAGGGAATCATACTCCGCAAGGCTTCCCTCGACGGCGTGGCTGCTGAGATGTCAGACCTCGAGGCTTCGCTAGAAACGATTAATCAAACCCTTGCCCAGTTGCAAGAGTCTCGGCGAGCGAATGAAGACCAACGGAGAACCGGTGAAGCAACGCTGAAAAACCATGTTCAAGAACAGGCGGCGAAAGTCACTGAGCGTGGCGCAAGAGTTGCTGCAGTAGAGCAAACTCGGCAGCGGACTGAGCAGCTGCAGGCGGATTTAGCCGACTCAGGATCGCAGTTTGAGAGCGAGCAGACCTCCCTTGCCGCAGCGAGATCAGAGCTGCAAGTAGCCATTGAGCAAATGGCCCTTGACGGTGAGCAACGGTCTGCGTTGGGTCAAGAGCGGGATCAACTCAATAGGCAGCTGCAAGCTGCTCGTGAACAAGCTAGGGAAGCGCGTGATCATGCACATCGCACCGATGTGCGGGTGCAAAGCCTCGATAGTCAGGCTGAGACGGTAGCGAGTTCCATTGCACGCCTCGAGCAACAAGTAGAGCAATTGCAGAGCAGAGTTAGTGACCTGACGGAGCAGTTACCCGTGGGTGATAATCCTGATGCGGAATTGCAGTCTGAATTAGAGACTTTGCTGGCTCAACGTGTCGATGCTGAAACGGCGCTAACCGCTGCTCGGCAGCTTGTCTCTGACAACGATCACGCACTAAGAGAACAGGAAAAGCTGAAGCTTGCAGCGGAGCATCGGCTGCAGGCGATTTATTCTGAGCTTGAGTCAGGTCGGTTACAGCAGGCCGAAAGAAACGTCAGGATTGAGAATCTCGAAGGGCTACTCCGTGAACTTGAAGTCAATCCACAGGCGGTCGTTGAAAGCCTGCCTGAGGGTGCTTCTGAACCCGAGTGGCAGGTTAAAGTAGAGCGTGTGGCTGCGCGTATAGCGCGTCTTGGGCCAATTAATTTGGCGGCAATCGACGAGTACGCCAAGGCGTCCGAACGTAAAACTTACCTCGATGCGCAAGATGCCGATCTTCAGGAGGCGTTACAGACGTTAGAGGGCGCGATTCGCAAAATTGATAAAGAGACGCGTAGTCGCTTCAAAGAAACGTTCGAACAGATTAATTCAGGGTTTGCGGAACTGTTTCCCCGGGTCTTTGGTGGTGGAACCGCGAATCTCGAAATGACGGGCGATGACCTGCTGGACACGGGAGTCGCTATCATGGCGAGGCCACCTGGGAAGAAAAACAGCACCATTCACCTGTTATCAGGTGGTGAAAAAGCGATGACTGCTATCGCCCTAGTATTTTCAATATTCCAACTCAATCCAGCGCCATTTTGTATGCTGGACGAGGTTGATGCTCCGCTCGATGACGCCAATGTGGGGCGTTACGCGCGAATGGTTAAAGAGATGTCAGAGCGAGTTCAATTCATTTTTATCACGCATAACAAAATCACCATGGAAGCAGCGAATCATTTGATGGGTGTCACAATGCATGAACCTGGAGTTTCTCGTTTGGTCACCGTGGATATCGAGGAAGCGGCGCAGCTCGCAGCCAGTTAACGCCAGTAAAGGGGATAGGCGATGGATCATATGATTCGGAACTGGATGATCATCATAGGCTTTTGCCTAATTATGGTGGTGTTGTTAGATGCGCTAAGACGGGTCTTTAAAGATCGTCGTGACGAAGTGCGTCTCAACGCAAAAATCTCCCGGCGTGATCTCGAGGATCTCGATGATGATTCCTTCAACCTGTTGACGGAGCTGCCTAACGGCGGCGCTCGTATTGTCAGTCGCGCTGATCTGCAGCCAGCGTCTGAAGTTCAGGAGGTGGCAATAGCAGAATCAGGTGTGGAGCCCTCAGCCTTGCCTGCTAAACCTCCCGTCGATGCGCCCCCAGAGGCCCTTGGCGCCTTGGCACAGGGCCCAGAGGCTGCGCTTGAGCCAGAATTGGAGCTCCCCTCATTTTCAGCCAGAGACGAGGATGAGCCAGTTGCGGTAGTCGCCGATGAGATGGCGTCGATGCAGGATGACGTTCCCGTAATTGCTACTGCTGTTGCTGATGATTCGGCGGCGCAGGCCGATGAGGCCGTGCCTCGAGAGGAGAATTCAGCGGTAGAGACGATGGATTGGTTGGAAGACTTGGAAGTGCCTGAAGCCGAGCCAGAGCCTGAGGCACGGTTGCCACGTGACCTTGATCCCCATGTTTTTGTCTTAAACGTGATGTCTCGCTCGGAACTGGGCTTCTCTGGTTCAGATATTTTGGGGGTGCTACTCGCCTGTGATTTACGATTCGGTGATATGGATTTCTTTCACCGACACGAGCATCGCGCTGGACGTGGCCCCATTCAATTTAGCGTTTGTAACATGCTTAAACCGGGTGTTTTTAATATTGATGATATGGGCTCTCTCCACACCCGGGGTCTGATGTTTTTCATTACCTTGCCAGGCCCTGAGGATATGCTGAAGGCCTTTGATTACATGCACGAAACTGCCAAAGCCGTTGCTAAAAATTTAGACGGCTATTTGCTGGATGAAACTCGCAGCGGGGTGACTCGGCAAAGCATTGAACACATGCGCCAGCAAATCCGTGAATTAGAGCGCCGCATTGCCCTTCAAAAACGGCGCTGAGACAAGATGTCCGGCGTGGATCCCTATGACGAGGTGCGGAGGTTGCGGGTTCTTCTGCAACGTTGGGGTGTCGAGTATTACCGCAATGATGCGCCCACTGTCAGCGACAGTGAGTTTGACAGGACCCTCCTTGCGCTACGCGAGCTCGAACAACGTTTTCCTCACCTTGTCTCTGTAGACTCTCCTACTCAGCGAGTGGGCGCGGCACCCTTAGAGGGTTTCGATTCGGTTGTTCATCGGCTGCCCATGTTGTCTTTAGACAATGCTTTCAGTGCTAATGATTTGCTCGACTTCGACCGACGCGTGCGCGAGCGGCTCGATGGCGCTCAAGTACGTTACGCCTGTGAGCCAAAACTCGATGGCATCGCCGTCAGTATCGTGTGGCAGGAAGGCGAACTCACCCTTGCGGCGACCCGGGGAGACGGGCGCACGGGTGAAAATATCACTCAAAATGTACGCACGATAGAATCGGTGCCGCTGCGACTGTCGGGTGAAAATATTCCTCGCTACCTCGAAGCTCGTGGTGAGATCTTCATGCCACGAGCAGGGTTTGAGGCATTTAATGCACGGGCTCGCCGCGATGGCGGAAAGCCCTTTGTTAATCCCCGTAATGCTGCTGCAGGGAGTCTACGCCAGCTTGATTCCCGCATTACCCGGCGCCGGCCACTATCGTTTTGTGCTTATGGTTTGGGATATGTTGAGGGCATGAGCGTTGACCTGCTAAGTCACACTGAAGCGATGACGCAATTGAATCAATGGGGCATACCCATATCAGTACACGGCCGCTCAGTCGCAGGTATTGATGCCTGTGAGCGCTATTACGAAGAGCTGTCTCAGGTTCGAGACGACTTGGGGTTTGATATCGACGGAATTGTTTTCAAGGTGGACGTTTTTGCTGAGCAGGAGCGCCTGGGCTTTGTCTCTCGAGCACCGCGTTGGGCCATCGCCAGGAAGTTCCCCGCTCAGGAAGAGATGACCGTGGTACTGGGTGTTGAGTTCCAGGTTGGTAGGACGGGTGCGGTGACGCCGGTCGCTAGACTGGATCCTGTTTTTGTCGGGGGCGTCACGGTGTCCAACGCCACGCTCCACAATGCCGATGAAATAGCTCGGCTCGGTCTGAAAGTTGGCGATACTGTTATTGTGCGCAGAGCGGGGGATGTGATTCCTCAGGTTGCGGGGGTAGTGGTCGATCGACGGTCCCCTCAGGTCGAGGATATCGTTTTCCCCGACCGCTGCCCGGCCTGTCACAGTGTGCTGGTGCGTGAGCTCGGAGAGGCCGTGTGGCGTTGTGATGCGGGTTCTGCGTGCTCCGCTCAACGTCGCGCGGCGATTGAGCACTTCGTATCCCGTCGCGCTATGGATATTGACGGCTGTGGGGAGAAAATCATTGACCAGCTGGTCGATTTGGATTTGATAAAAACGGCAAGTGACCTATATGAATTAAGTCAGGAAACCCTCGCAGGATTAGAGCGAATGGGCACAAAGTCTGCTAAAAATTTGCAGGCCGCGATTGAAGACAGCAAAAATACCACCCTCGCGCGCTTCATCTATGCGCTGGGAATTCGAGAAGTCGGGGAAACGACAGCTCGGCAGTTGGCCGAGTACTTTGGCGCTTTGGCGCCGCTATACACTGCTACAGGTGAGCAGTTGCAAGAGGTGGAGGACGTGGGTCCTGTTGTTGCCGGTCATTTGCAGCGATTTTTTGCCGACCCAGCAAGGCAAGAAATGATCAATACACTCCTAAGCCAGGGCGTGCAGTGGCCCGCTCCTGAGGTTCAGAACGGTGATCTGCCCCTTGTAGGGCAGACCTGGGTCGTGACCGGCAAGCTAGAGCAAATGAGCCGTGATCAAGCCGAGGCGCATTTAAGAGCGTTTGGCGCTAAGGTGTCGAGCAGTGTCAGTGGAAAAACAAGCTGTGTTGTGGCCGGTCCAGGTGCGGGCTCAAAATTAAAGAAAGCACAATCGCTGGGTATTTCTGTGATTGATGAGGCGGAATTTATTGTCCAAATTGAAGGGTGGCAGGGGTGATGAAGTATCCCGCGATCAGAGTTTTTTTTGCGTTTTTGCTCACTGTCTTTGTTTCAGCCTGTGCCACATCACCTCCCAGTGATGCCAGCAACGTCTGTGAGATTTTTCGGGAAAAGTCTGGCTGGTACAAGGATGCTAAAAAGGCTCGAGCGCGTTGGGACATTCCGATTTCAGTAATGATGGCGATCATGCATCAAGAATCCCGTTTTGTCGCCACGGCTAAACCGCCACGAAAAAAGATTTGGGGCATCATTCCCGGCCCAAGACCTTCCGACGCCTATGGATATTCACAGGCTAAAGATGCGACCTGGGAGTGGTACGAGCGAAGTTCTGGAAGCTATGGAGCAGACCGCGATAATTTTGGTGATGCGATTGATTTTATTGGTTGGTATAACGATATGAGTTACCGCCAGAATAGCATCGCTAAAGACGATACCTTCAGGCTTTACCTTGCTTATCATGAAGGGCATGGTGGCTTTAAGCGGAAGACCTATCGTGACAAGCAGTGGTTGATCGATGTAGCAAGAAAAGTGGATAGTCGGGCTAATACCTACAATACTCAGCTTAAAGGCTGCGTGAAGAGTCTTGAAGACGATAAGTGGTGGGACTTCTTCTGAATATCATCGAGTTAAAAAAGCCTTGGTTGTAACATTGCGGTCACAAAGTTGCCGTGTAATGCACTAAATGCTTTCTGGATATCAACGATGACCACCCACAAAGTCCTGATTGTCGATGACGAACTGGCTATTCGAGATATGCTGCGAATGGCCCTCGAAACTGCAGGGTATGAGTGCCTTGAGGCGGAGACTATAGACGCCGCGTATCATCAAATTATTGATGATCGTCCCGATATTATCTTGTTGGATTGGATGTTGCCCGGCGGCAGCGGCATTGAGCTTTTGCGGCGCATAAAGCGCGCGGAGATGACTCAGGACTTGCCGGTTATTATGCTGACGGCAAAAGCTGCAGAGCACAATGTCATTCAAGGTCTCGACGTTGGTGCGGATGACTACATCACGAAACCCTTTGCGTTGAGAGAGTTGCTGGCAAGAATCAAGGCCTTACTTCGGCGCGCAAAAAGCTCGGATGACCGTAACCTATTAATCGTCAAGGATCTGACGATAGATGTTGATAGCCGCCGCGCATTTGTGGGCGAGGAACCGCTGCAGCTGGGCCCGACTGAGTTTAATTTACTGCTGTTTTTTATGTCACACCCAGAGCGAGCTTATACCCGTAGTCAGCTTCTGGATCGAGTCTGGGGCGCTAATATTTATGTAGAGGAACGCACGGTTGATGTTCATATACGTCGACTCCGCGCGGCTTTAGACTCTGCTGAAGGCGACTACAGCCAGCTCATTCAAACGGTGCGAGGAACTGGGTATCGTTTTTCTGAGCAAGGCGTTTAGGGCCGATGGCGCCCGTAAAAACCTTCCGCCGAGAAGTTCGTTCGGTCACTGCCATTCTTCTGGTGGGGCTGGGTGTTGGATTTCTCTTTGATGAACCGGGTTGGGGTGTTGCACTTGGGCTGGGGATTATTCTATCGCTTTGGTCTTATCAACTGCTGCGAGTGCAGCGCTGGATGCTGGACCCAACAGTAGAGCCGCCAAAGGCGGGGGGTATATGGGGCCTTTTTTTCGACAACATTTATTCGATTCAGCGTCGAAATCGCGAAGCGCAACTGCGGCTTGAATCCACGTTGGATTACCTGCAAGACTCGCTAGCGGCGATGCGCGATGCGGCCATTATTGTCGATCCTCATGCCAATGTGGCTTGGGCCAATGACTCTGCTGACTTTCTCTTGGGCATTAATTTTCCCTCTGACCAAGGAGAGCCGCTGTTAAATTTAATTAGCTCGATCGATTTTCGGGAGTATTTTGAGACTGACGATTATTCAGATCCGCTTCGCGTGCTGCCTGAGGGCGATAGGGGGCGTTGTTTGCAGTTTGAGGTTGCGAGGTTTGGCATGGGCGATCGATTGGTCTTTGCCCGAGACGTCACCCGGACTTTTCGCCTTGAACAGATGCGCCGTGACTTTGTGGGGAATGTATCTCATGAGCTGCGCACACCCCTCACGGTGATCAAGGGCTACATAGAGACGCTGCAGTCCCTAGAGGAATTTAGCGCAATGCGTTTTCAGAGACCCCTAGAGCAAATGAGTCAACAAGCCCTTCGTATGGAAAACCTAGTGACGGATTTATTATGGCTATCACGCATTGAGGCGGTTGAAACCCTGCGTAAGACCGAATTGATTGATGTGCCTGCGCTAATTGTTGCCATTGTGGCCGAGCTCCAACCTGCATTTCCAGAGCGGCGTATTGCGCTGAATCAGGAAAGTGACGCTGCGATACGAGGGGACGAGAGAGAGTTGCACAGCGCTTTGAGCAATTTAGTTATCAATGCGTTGAAGTATAGTGATGGCGACGTACGTATACGCTGGTGGTCGACAGAAAACAGTGCCCTGTTTTCAGTGAACGATACGGGCATTGGTATCGAGCCACATCACATTGCGCGGCTCACCGAAAGGTTTTACCGAGTTGATAAAAGTCGTAGTAACGCCGGTGGCGGTACAGGCCTAGGGCTCGCGATTGTGAAACACGTGGCGAATTCTCATCAGGCTGAGCTGACGATTGATTCAGAGGTTGGTGTGGGCAGTTGTTTCAGCTTAGCCTTCCCCTTTGACGCGGCTGATACTTTGCAGCGCGCGGCTTACACAGGACAACATTCCTGAAAAGTGTGATTCTTTCCAGTTTGGGCGAAGGATCGGGTTATTAGCGTTGCCTGTAGACCGTTCGCATGATTACACGCTCTTTAATGACAATCGCTGACAGCAAAGGTGCTCCTCAAGTATCCTAGGCGAGCACGGTTTACAGGCAAAGGACTATGAGCAAATTCTGGAGTTCGGTTGTTAGTGGGCTCAAGCCCTACACTCCGGGCGAGCAACCAAAAGTACCCGGCTTAATTAAGCTAAATACTAATGAGCATTGTTTGTCGCCGTCGGAGCATGCAATGGCAGTGCTCCGTGAAGTGACCCCTGAGGCGCTAAGACGTTATCCAGATCCAGAATGCATCGCGTTACGGTCGGCTATTGCACGTTCTGAGGGTTTGTCCGTCGGCCAGGTTTTCGTGGGGAACGGCTCTGATGAGGTTTTAGCGCACATATTTCAGGGGCTTCTTTCAAGTAGCGATAGTCTGATAACGCTCGATATTACCTACAGTTTTTATCCGGTTTGGGCTGCGCTCTACGGTTTGCAGTTAACCACTGAAGCGTTACGGGAAGATTTTTCCGTTGACGTAAATCGGCTCTCAGCTCAAAAAGATTCTATCCTCTTGGCCAACCCCAATGCGCCGACGGGCAGAGCGCTTGATCTGACAGACATCAAACGTTTGGTCGATAGCAATCCAGATCGACTGGTTGTTGTTGATGAGGCCTACTATGGCTTTGGTGCCGAATCAGCGTCCACCTTGCTTTCGGAAGCAGAGAATCTGATCGTAACCCGAAGTTTTTCCAAGTCCCATGCACTGGCGGGTTTGCGCGTAGGCTATGCGCTGGGCTCTGCATCGTTGGTCGAGGGACTGACTCGAGTAAAGGACAGCTTTAATAGTTATCCACTAGATGCCAGCGCGCAATTAGTGGCTGCGGCGGCTATTCAGGATGGAAAGTGGCTACGTGAAAGCAGTCAAGTGGTGATAGAAAATCGCGTCAAGCTGACGGGGGCATTGCTTGATTTGGGCTTTGAGGTTTGTCCAAGCTCTGCGAATTTTATTTTTGTGAAACACCCAGACCATGAAGGCCGTGTGCTTTTTGAGCATCTCAGGGAGAATAATATTTTAGTCAGACGCTGGGAGAAAGAGCCGATTACGGACTATTTGCGCATTACCGTAGGAACGGAGAAAGAGTGCGCAGCGCTTATTCAGTGTCTTGCCGAAAAGTGTGCGCCCTAGGTCGCGCGCAGCACCACGCTGCCGATAGAGTAGCCCGCACCAAATGAGCACAGAACGCCCAGATCCCCGGTAGACAAGTCGTCTCTATTCAAATGAAACGCAATAATTGACCCTGCAGACGACGTGTTGGCATAGGTATCGAGAATGGTGGGAGACTCTTTTTCCGTAGGGTCGCGGCCCAATACCCGCCTGGCAATCAGATCATTCATATTGCGATTTGCTTGATGCAACCACAGGCGACTCAGTTGATCCGGTTGCAGGTTGAGGTCGGCAAGTTGCTCAGTAATTTGTTGGGCCACCGCAGGGCACACTTCTTTAAACACTTTGCGGCCCTCCTGAACAAAGAGTTTATCGACAGCGCCAACGCCGCGCTCATCGGCGCGATTCATGAATCCGAAGTTGTTTCGGATGTTGTTTGAAAATATCGTTTGCAAGCGGGTATCGATAATTTCAAAGTTCGATTTTGCGCTCACTACATCGGTTGCCTCAATGACCACTGCGGTCGCGACGTCGCCAAAAATAAAGTGAGCATCTCGGTCGCGGAAATTCAGGTGGCCGGTGCAAATTTCCGGGTTGACCATAAGAATTCGTCGGGCGGAGCCGGCACGTATTGAATCTCTAGCCTGCTGGATACCAAATGTCGCGGAGGAGCACGCGACGTTCATATCAAAGGCAAAGCCTGCTGCACCGAGAGCGTCTTGTATTTCTACGGCGATGGCGGGATAGGCGCGCTGCATATTCGAAGCCGCGACAATCACGGCGTCTAAATCCGAACCGACTAAGCCTGCAGCATCAAGCGCTTGTTGTGCCGCTTTGACACCAATTTCTGCCATGACTGACAGTTCGCTGTTGGGTCGCTCTGCCACGTGAGGCGCCATTCTTTGAGGGTCGATAATCCCCGATTTGTTAAGTACGAAGCGGGATTTAATCCCCGAGGCCTTTTCAATAAAAGCTGTCGATGAGTAGGTTCGGGCTTCTATCTCGCCTTTTTCGATGGCTTCGACATGCTCCGCGTTGAACAAATCGACCCAAGCGTTAAACGCGGTAACGAGCTCCTCGTTGCTTACGGACTCTTCGGGGGTAAAGAGTCCGGTGCCACTAATCACTGCGTCGGTCTGCCTCATATCAACCTCTGTGGCTGCGGGTCACTCGCCCGGAGTTTAGCGTTTGTCCAAGGCCATATAGTCGCGTTGTTGGTACCCCGTGTACAGCTGCCTTGGCCGACCGATTCTGTAGCTGCCGGAAATCATTTCATTCCAATGTGCGATCCACCCGACAGTCCGGCCAATGGCAAAGATTACTGTAAACATCGACGTGGGGATGCCCAGAGCTTTTAAGATGATTCCCGAGTAAAAATCAACATTTGGGTAGAGTTTCTTCTCAATGAAATAGGGATCTTGCAGGGCGATTTCTTCGAGGCGCTTTGCAATCTCCAGCATTTCGTCATGAATCCCTAGTTCAGCAAGAACCTCATCAGCCGCCTGTTTCATGACTTTGGCGCGGGGGTCGAAATTTTTGTAAACGCGGTGCCCAAAGCCCATCAGTCGAAATGGGTCGTTTTTATCTTTGGCTTTAGCAATAAATTTATCGATGTTGTCGACACTGCCAATTTCTTCCAACATCTTCACTACGGCTTCATTGGCGCCACCGTGAGACGGACCCCAGAGCGCGGCGATTCCAGCGGCTATGCAAGCAAATGGATTGGCCTGTGATGAGCCTGCCAGCCGTACCGTCGAGGTAGATGCGTTTTGCTCGTGATCAGCGTGGAGCAAGAAAATTCGATCGATAGCGCGGGCGATTGTGGGGGAAATTTTGCTGGGTTCGCAGGGAACGCCAAACATCATGTGCAGAAAATTAGTGGCGTAGTCCATGCTGTTGTCGGGGTACATAAACGGTTGACCAATACTGAACTTGTAGCTCATTGCCGCAATGGTGGGCATCTTTGCAATAAGGCGGTAGGCCGCAACTTTGCGATGGTAGGGGTCCGAGATGTCTGTCGAGTCGTGGTAAAACGCCGAGAGAGCACCGACGACACCACACATAATGGCCATGGGGTGCGCATCTCGCCGGAAACCGTTAAAAAACGTTCTTATTTGCTCGTGAACCATCGTGTGCTGATGCATCGTGCTAACAAAGTCATCTCGTTCGTCGGCGGAGGGGAGCTCTCCGTAAAGCAGCAGATAGCAGGTCTCTAGGTAGTTGCTCTCTGCGGCTAGCTGCTCAATGGGGTAGCCTCGGTGAAGTAATATGCCTTTTTCACCGTCGATGAACGTAATTTTTGATTCACAGGCCGCTGTGGAAGTAAATCCGGGGTCGTAGGTGAAGAGCCCGTTGCTTGTGAGGCTGCCCACACCGACGACGTCGGGACCAAGTTCGGCTTCAAAAACCGGCAGTTCGATGGAGTCAATGGATCCATTTCCGTGATCTATGGACAATGTGGCTTTTTTATCACTCATCAGTAATTCCTGGGACAGCGGTTGCGGGAAGCGCCAAACTATATGCCGCGTTCAGAGAAAGTCAATTTAGATCGGCAAACAGTAGAGTTATTTGTAACCGTTTGAAACATAAAATTGTCAGGGGTGTGACGTAAGCATATAATGTGCCGCGGTGTTTTATGCCTTCCACTCGTAAACGAAAGGAACGACCCTTTGAAACCTATGGCCAGTAAAGACAAGCGTCCGGTTAATCTGGATATCGGCTCGATGCAGCTGCCGATCACGGCTTATGTGTCGATCACCCACCGATTGTCTGGAGTGTTTTTGTTTCTGGTGAGCGGACTCATGGTGTGGGCACTTGATACCAGTCTCCGCTCAGAGGAGGGCTTTAATAGCGTGGCGTCAACCCTGACGATGCCTCTCAGTAAGGCAATTCTTTGGTTAATTGCGTCTGCGCTCAGTTACCACGCGCTGTCAGGCGTAAAGCACATCATTATGGATTTCGGGATTGGCGAAACAATGCAGGGTGGGGTGACTGGCGCGCGAATCGTTATCGCACTCGCGATTAGTCTCGCGATTTTATGGGGTGTTGTCATATGGTAACTCAGGTCACAAGTTTCAGCCGTTCGGGTTTGTCCGATTGGTTAATACAGCGCCTTACAAGTGTAATTTTGCTGGCTTATTTCATTTGTTTAGCCGGTATTTTGCTGGGGGGAGTTGACTACTCGGCGTGGAAAGCCATGCATGACACCACAGCGATGCGTATCTTTACGCTGCTGGCGGCGATGTCACTAGCGGCGCACGCTTGGATTGGCCTTTGGGCCGTGTACACAGACTATCTGACCGAGCGAATGTTGGGGCCACGTGGCCACGTCATTCGACGATTTTGCCAGTTGGGCACCGTACTTGCCCTGGTAATTTATCTGCTTTGGGTCATACAAATTCTTTGGGGATAGCCTCTCTCGCTTGGATTTTGTGAGATTTGCGCTATAACCCCGCCTAACGGTGTGATTGGAGTTGAGAATGCGAACTATTTCTTTTGATGGAGTGATTGTAGGTGGCGGTGGCGCTGGCATGCGCGCAGCTCTGCAGTTGTCACAGTCGGGCTATAAAACGGCGGTGATCTCTAAGGTGTTCCCGACACGTTCACACACGGTTTCCGCACAGGGCGGCATCACCTGCGCGATCGCGAGTTCTGACCCCAACGATGACTGGCGCTGGCACATGTACGATACGGTCAAAGGTTCTGACTATATCGGTGATCAAGATGCCATTGAGTACATGTGCTCAGTGGGGCCAGAGGCAATTTTCGAGCTTGAGCATATGGGGCTCCCATTTTCGCGCACCGAGGAAGGCCGCATCTATCAGCGACCCTTTGGTGGTCAGTCGAAGGACTACGGCAAAGGCGGGCAGGCCGCGCGGACTTGCGCTGCCGCTGACCGTACAGGGCACGCGCTACTGCACACCCTTTACCAGAACAACGTCAAGAACGAGACGGTATTTTTCAACGAGTGGTTCGCGGTTGATCTAGTCAAAAATCAAGACGGCGCAGTTACGGGCGTTATCGCCATCTGCATAGAGACGGGTGAAACCGTCTTTGTGAAGTCTAAGGCGACGGTATTCGCTACGGGCGGCGCTGGGCGTATTTATGCCTCTACCACCAATGCCCACATCAACACCGGTGACGGCATCGGTATGGGGCTGCGTGCGGGCGTGCCGGTTCAAGATATGGAAATGTGGCAGTTTCACCCCACAGGCATCTACGGCGCGGGTACGCTCGTCACCGAGGGTTGCAGGGGTGAGGGTGGTTATTTGGTCAATAAAGACGGTGAGCGGTTCATGGAGCGCTATGCACCCAATGCGAAAGATCTGGCGGGTAGAGACGTTGTCGCGCGGTCCATGGTGCTGGAAATCCTCGAGGGCCGAGGCTGTGGTGAACACGGCGATCACGTCAAACTTAAGCTCGACCACTTGGGCGAAGATGTGCTCGAGTCGCGGTTGCCTGGCATCTGCGAGCTGAGTAGAACTTTTGCCCACGTCGACCCTGTAAAAGAGCCAATTCCTGTCGTGCCAACCTGCCACTATATGATGGGTGGAATTCCCACGAACGTGAATGGCCAGGCAATTACAGTTGACGAGCAAGGCAAGGACCACATCATACCTGGGCTCTATGCCTGCGGTGAAGTTGCCTGTGTTTCAGTCCACGGAGCTAACCGTCTAGGCGGTAACTCCCTGCTAGATCTTGTCGTTTTTGGCCGTGCGTCTGGGCTCTTTATCGAGAGCGCTCTCCGCGAGGGTATCGAGCTGCGAGAATCAGCCCAGAGTGATATCGACGTGGCAGGCGAACGGTTGCGCCACCTTAACGAAAGCTCAGGTGGTGAGAACGTCGCAGACTTGCGCCGAGAGCTGCAAAACACCATGCAGAATCACTTCGGGGTATTCCGACGCGGTGACTTCATGCAAGAAGGCATTGCCAAGCTGGCAGAGCTTCGGGGCCGGGTCGAAAGTGTTTCGCTGGATGATAAGTCTGACGCGTTTAATACCGCGCGTATCGAAGCATTAGAGTTGCAAAACTTGTTTGAAGTCGCTGAAGCCACGGCAGTGGTCGCCGAGGCGAGAAACGAGAGTCGCGGGGCCCATGCTCGCGAAGATTTTACCGAGCGCGACGACGAGAATTGGTTGTGTCATTCGGTGTACCACAGCGAAGGGAAAAAGGTTAGCAAGCGCGGTGTGAACTTCACCCCGAGCACTGTTGAGACCTTTGAACCTCAAATCCGTTCTTATTGATCATTTGACTTGGGAGATTTCAATATGTTGCAGGTCAGTATTTATCGTTATAACCCTGAAGTAGATAACGCTCCGCATATGCAGGAGTTCGAATTCGACACCGAGGGGAAAGATTTGATGGTCCTGGACGTGCTGGAGGCCATCAAAGCGGGCCATGACAGCAGTGTGACCTATCGTCGAAGTTGTCGGGAGGGCGTATGCGGTTCGGATGGGCTCAATATCAACGGTAAAAACGGCTTGGCATGTATCACGCCTTTATCTGAGACCGTTAAGAACGACAAGCTGGTTGTTCGCCCACTTCCCGGCTTGCCGGTGATCAGAGATCTTGTCGTCGACATGAGTCTTTTTTACGCCCAGTACGAGAAAATTCAACCGTTCTTAAAGAACAATTCGCCCGCTCCAGCTATCGAACGGCTGCAGTCGCCGGAGGACCGTTCCCAACTGGATGGCCTCTACGAATGCATTCTTTGCGCCTGTTGCTCCACGAGTTGTCCGTCTTTTTGGTGGAACCCAGATCGTTTTATAGGGCCTGCTGGATTACTACAGGCGTACCGCTTTCTCGCTGACACCCGTGACACTGCTACCGATGAGCGCCTATCAAAGCTTGATGACCCCTTCAGTGTGTTCCGTTGCCATGGCATTCAGAATTGCGTAAACGTTTGTCCCAAGGGTTTAAACCCCACCAAGGCAATCGGCCATATTCGAACAATGTTGCTGAACAGGGCAACCTGAAGCCGCAGGGCTTAGTCTAAGGCTTTCAAGGGGCGTATCGCCCCTTTTTAGTGCATGGCGCTTTGTCATTCCCTGAGGTAATGTTACCCATCACTAAAAATGTATAATGTGGCAAAAGCACAGAAAAACTGCCACTAATTTCCACGATTCTGAGAGACATGGCCTACACCCGGGACGCAGTTGCGATTAAAATAAACGCGTAGGAATTGGGGGCTGCACCATCTGTACACCGGCAGACGGGAGTGGTTTGGGTCAGCTGCGTCACATGCGGCCCGTCAATCGAGCGGTAACGAAGAATCATGGAGTCAAACATGGCACAACCCTCTGCCTTGCAGGGAATGCTGGAGTTGTGGGGGTCTTCCCACATCTCGGGTTCAAACGCGGCTTATGTCGAAGGGTTGTATGAACAATACCTGACTGATCCTAATGCTATTGCGCCCGAATGGCGTGATTACTTCGATCGACTGCCAAAAGTTGATACTCAGAACACAGCTTTTCGGGACGTTCCCCACTCAGTGGTCAGGGAGCAGTTTGCGAAGATCAGTAAGATGCGCGTGAGAACAGAAGCTACCGTTGCCCATGACTCACAGGCAACGGAATATGAGCGCAAACAGGTTCAAGTAGTCCAGCTGATATCAGCCTATCGTCAGCGTGGACATCAGCAGGCCTCATTAGACCCCTTGGATATTTATCCCCGAGAAGCCATTCCAGATTTGGATCTGGCTTTTCATCAATTAAGTGAGGCAGATGCCGACACGGTGTTTCAGGTGGGCAGTCTGTACTACGGTGCTAGCGATGCAACGCTTCGCGATATCGTTGAGGCACTTGAGCGGACTTATTGCAACACAATCGGCGCCGAGTTCATGCACATTGTGGACACCGAGCAGCGTCATTGGATTATGAGCCGGATGGAATCCGTTCGATCCGCACCCGAATTTTCTCGGGAACAGCGGGTACAAGTTTTACGCCGTTTGATTAAAGCCGAAGGACTGGAAAAGTCCTTGGGCTCGAAGTATCCAGGTACCAAGCGGTTTGGCCTCGAGGGTGGGGAAAGCCTTATTCCCATGATGTCCGAAGCGATAGAGCGTGTAGGTGGCTATGGTGCTAAAGAAATTGTCATCGGTATGGCGCACCGTGGGCGTTTAAACGTTCTGATCAATATTTTAGGGAAAAACCCGGGTGAGCTGTTCGACGAATTTGAGGGGCGGGCGGAATACAGTGGCTCAGGGGATGTCAAATATCATCAAGGCTTTTCTTCAAACGTCATGACAAGTGGCGGTGAAGTCCATCTCGCTTTAGCGTTTAACCCCTCACACTTAGAGATAGTGTCTCCCGTTGTCGAAGGATCTGTTCGAGCACGACAGGATCGTCGCGATGACCCTGAGGGCGATACCGTCGTACCGATTGTAATCCATGGTGATGCGGCATTTGCTGGACAGGGCGTTGTAATGGAAACGTTCCAGATGTCGCAGACGCGGGGTTATAAAACCGGTGGGACTCTGCATATTGTTCTGAATAACCAGGTGGGCTTTACCACCAGCCAGCGTATCGATGCACGGTCTACAGAGTACTGCACTGATGTTGCAAAGATGGTTCAGGCCCCCATTTTCCATGTCAATGCCGATGATCCGGAAGCCGTTGTTTTTGTGACTCAGCTAGCGGTTGACTTCAGGAATACGTTCAAGAGAGATGTCGTTATTGATCTCATCTGTTACCGGCGGCGAGGCCACAACGAGGCCGATGAGCCTGCAGTGACTCAACCGCAAATGTATGCCGCCATTAAAAAGCACCCGACCACACGCGACCTCTATGCTCAAAGGCTCATTGCCGAGGGTATTCTCACCGAGGATGAGGACGTTGAGCTTATGGGCCGCTATCGCGAGTCCCTTGAGCGCGGAGAGCCTCTCGTAAGCTCTTTGGTCATGGAGCCTAATAACTCACTGTTTGTCGACTGGGGGCCCTATTTGGGTCATGAATGGACTGTCGAGTGCGACACGCGATTTCCACTAGGGCAGCTTAAGACACTCTCCGAACAAATCGCCAGCGCGCCCGAGGGGTTTGCCGTGCAGCGGCAGGTTACAAAATTGCTGGAAGATCGACGCAAAATGGGCGTGGGCGCTCAGGAGATTAACTGGGGTTTCGCCGAGATCATGGCTTACGCGACGCTTCTGGTAGAGGGTTTTCCTGTAAGAATGACCGGGCAGGACATCGGGCGAGGTACGTTTTCACACCGCCATGCCGTCATTCATAATCAGAAAGAAGAGGGGCGCCACATTGCTCTTCAGCACCTTGATAGCAAACAAGCTGATTTCCGTATTTATGACTCGCTGCTGTCTGAGGAAGCGGTGTTGGCCTTTGAGTACGGTTATGCGACGACATCCCCTACAGGCCTAGTGATTTGGGAGGCCCAGTTTGGAGATTTTGCCAACGGTGCTCAGGTGGTCATTGATCAGTTTATTGCAAGCGGGGAGCATAAATGGACACGAGTTTGTGGCTTAACCATGTTGCTACCCCACGGTTACGAAGGGCAAGGTCCCGAGCACTCATCGGCACGACTCGAGCGTTACTTGCAAATGTGCGCTGAACAAAACATGCAGGTCTGCATGCCGACGACGCCAGCGCAGGTTTTCCACATGTTGCGTCGACAGGCAATCAGGCCGTTGCGGAAGCCATTAATTGTAATGTCGCCAAAAAGCTTGCTGCGACATAAAGAAGCGACCTCAACCTTAGAAGAGCTCGCTGATGGCAGGTTTGAAACAGTACTTGATGAAACAGACAACCTAGATCCGGCCTCGGTTAGGCGTGTCATTCTCTGTTCGGGCAAGGTGTTTTATGACCTGCGTGCGGCACGACGTGAGCGGGAAATAGACAATATTGTGATCATTCGTATTGAGCAGCTCTATCCGTTCCCCGAGGATGATTTAGCTCGGGTGATGGCTCCGTATACAAATATTGAAGATGCGATCTGGTGTCAGGAAGAGCCCATGAACCAGGGGGCTTGGTACGCCAGTCAGCACAACATGCGTCGCGTGATTCAGCGCCATAAGGTTGATGTTTACTTGCGTTATGCCGGTAGAGAGCCGTCTGCCTCTGTTGCAGCTGGGTACACGGCACTGCACCTGAAACAGCAAGAAAGTTTTATAAACGAAGCCCTGGGCCCAATGCCCTGGGGTAATTGATCAGGATTTAAGTAGGAATACATCATGGCAATTGAAATTAAGGCACCGGCATTTCCCGAGTCTGTCGCCGATGGTGAGGTCGCCGCTTGGCACAAAGCTGAAGGCGATACCGTAGCCCGTGACGAGTTATTGGTTGAGATAGAAACTGATAAAGTAGTAATGGAGGTGGTCGCTCCGGAATCGGGTGTTCTTACATCCATCGTCGCTGTCGAAGGTCAGACCATCGAAAGTGAGGCCTTGTTGGCGGTGCTTGAAGCCGGTGATGTTAAGCAGCCCGCAGCCCGCAGTGCGTCAGCCTCTAAAAATGTTGAATCAGAGCAGCCTGCAGAGAGCGGCGATCATGCAATGGGTCCAGCAGCCCGAGCGATGATTGATGAGCATGGCATCGACCCTGCTGTCATAGCCGGCTCCGGTAAGGGCGGGCGTGTCACGAAAGAAGATGTAACCAAGCACTTAAAAAATTCAGCACAGGCTGCACCAGTTAAACCCACTTCGGCAGCGTCTCCTGCTGTGGCTCCAGCCGTGAAAGCACATGGTGAAGCCTACGGACCCTCCAGCGAACGCATTGAGAAACGAGTGCCCATGACGCGTATGCGTGCCAGAATTGCGGAGCGGCTGTTGGAGGCCACGCAGCAGACGGCGATGCTGACCACTTTCAATGAGGTGAACATGGCCCCGTTGATGAAGCTTCGAAGTCAATACAAAGAGAGCTTTGAAAAAGCACACAATGGAACTCGACTTGGTTTTATGGGCTTTTTTGTCAAGGCCTGCTGTGAAGCCTTAAAGCGTTACCCCGCGGTTAACGCATCGATTGATGGTAGCGATGTGGTGTATCACGGGTACCAAGATATTGGCGTTGCAGTATCAACAAATGATGGGTTAGTGGTACCAGTGCTTCGAGACGCGGACTTTATGAGTATTGCCGATGTCGAGGCAGCGATCAGAGATTTGGGACTGAAAGCTCAAGCCAAAAAGCTAACGATTGAGGAGATGACCGGGGGTACCTTCACCGTATCTAACGGCGGTGTTTTTGGTTCTCTGCTATCAACACCGATATTGAATCCACCGCAGACTGGCATATTGGGTATGCACACGATTCAGGAGCGACCCGTTGCCGTAAACGGGGAAGTGGTTATTCAGCCGATGATGTATTTAGCGCTGTCTTATGATCATCGCCTCATAGATGGCAAGACAGCAGTACAGTTTTTGGTCACCGTAAAAGGCTTTATCGAAGATCCCGCACGCATTCTTCTACAACTCTGATGACATCCTGCACAGGAAAATGAATATGACAGCATCATACGACGTAATTGTTATTGGTTCCGGTCCAGCCGGATATGTCTGTGCCATTCGTTGTGCGCAACTGGGTAAGAAGGTCGCCGTGGTGGAGCAGTGGGCAGACGATAAAGGTAAGCCGGTTTTGGGCGGCACGTGTTTGAACGTCGGCTGTATCCCGTCAAAAGCTTTGTTGGATAGCTCTCACAAATTTCTAGAGGCCAAAGAGCACTTTGCCGATCATGGTATTGGGGTCGGGGAGACGCAGATCAACGTCGCAACAATGATGAAGCGAAAGGATCAGATTGTAGGCCAGCTTACCGGAGGCGTCGCCGGTTTGTTAAAGCATAATCAGATAGATGTTGTTCAGGGGCGTGGCAAGTTACTCGCTAACCGCAAGGTTCAAGTTCAAGCTGCCGACGGTACTGAGTCAGTTTACGAGGCTGAAAACATCGTTTTGGCCGCCGGATCACTGCCCATCGACATCCCCGTTGCGCCGGTTGATCAAGTGCATATCGTTGACTCAACAGGTGCACTCGTCTTCGAATCGGTGCCAGAGCGCTTGGGTGTGATAGGCGCCGGTGTCATCGGTCTTGAGTTGGGTAGTGTGTGGGGGCGTTTAGGAGCTGAGGTGGTTCTTTTGGAGGCCATGGATAGCTTCCTGCCCTCCATGGACGCTCAAATCGCAAAGGAAGGGCAGAAACTTTTTAAAAAGCAGGGTCTAGATATTCGCCTTGGCGCCCGGGTAACCGGTTCTGAGGTGATCGATGGCAAGGTCCATGTAAGCTACGCGACGGGTGACGAGACGCACACTGAAATATTTGATCGACTGATCGTTTCTGTCGGTCGCAGACCACAGACAGGCGAGCTTTTTGCCGAGGACTCAGGCGTTACTATGGATGAGCGCGGCTGCGTCTTTGTCAATGACGTCTGCTCTACCGAGGCGCCTGGGGTTTGGGCTATTGGTGACATGGTAAGAGGCCCAATGTTGGCGCATAAAGGTTCTGAAGAAGGGGTCATGGTTGCAGAGCAAATTGCAGGGCACCACCACCCATTAAATTACGATTTGATTCCCTCGATTATTTATACACATCCTGAGATTGCTGGCGTCGGCAAGACGGAGCAAGAGCTCAAAGCCGAAGGTGTGAAAATGAAGGTGGGGACCTTTCCCTTCGCGGCGATAGGACGCGCGCTAGCGGCGGGAGACAGTGACGGAATGATCAAAATCATCGCCGATGAGAATACAGACCAACTACTGGGCGCGCACTGTGTAGGGCCATCAGCCGCCGATCTGGTGCAACAATTGCTAATAGCGATGGAGTTCGGCTCCAGTGCTGAAGATTTACAGATGATGGTGTTTGGGCATCCCACATTATCAGAGGCAGTGCACGAAGCTGCTTTGGCAGTCGATGGTAAGGCCATTCACATGGCAAATAGAAAAAAGCGCTAGGCACAAGAGCGCGCATTGGGGGAGTGGCCGTTGGTTAACTCCGCACCGAAACGAAAAAGCAGGATAATTTATGAATCTTCACGAGTATCAAGGAAAGGCATTATTTGCCCAGTATGGTTTGCCGGTTTCAATCGGACATGCTGTCTCTACACCCGAGGAAGCACGCGCTGCTGCGGAAAAAATAGGCGGCGACAAGTGGGTCGTTAAGGCCCAAGTTCACGCTGGCGGCCGGGGTAAGGCCGGAGGGGTAAAGCTTGTTGATAGCCCTGATGACGCGGCGGCCTTTGCAGAGCAGTGGTTAGATAAGCGCCTAGTGACTTATCAAACCGATGTCGATGGACAGCCGGTTTCAAAGATTCTTGTAGAAACCTGTACCGATATTGACCAGGAGCTCTACTTAGGGGCGGTCTTGGACAGAGCAAGCCGTCGCATTGTTTTCATGGCCTCGACCGAGGGCGGTGTAGAAATCGAAAAGGTTGCCGAAGAAACACCCGAAAAAATTCTTCGAGCTGAAATCGATCCGATGACGGGTCCACAGCCTTATCAGGGGCGTGAACTGGCATTTAAGCTGGGCTTGGAAGGCGTGCAAGTGAAGCAGTTTGTCGCAATTTTTGTCGGTTTAGCGAAATTATTTCAAGATAAAGATCTCGCGCTTATTGAAGTCAATCCGTTGGTGATTACCGATGCGGGTAACCTGCATTGTTTGGACGCCAAAATCGTAGCCGATTCTAATGCGCTCTATCGGCACGCTGATCTTCGCGAGATGCATGACCCTTCACAGGAAGATGCTCGTGAGGCTCACGCCGCGGAATGGGATCTAAATTACGTAGCACTAGATGGAAGTATCGGCTGCATGGTCAACGGTGCGGGTTTGGCCATGGGAACCATGGACATTGTTAAGCTGCACGGCGGGTCGCCTGCAAACTTCTTGGACGTTGGGGGCGGTGCTACAAAAGAGCGCGTTACCGAGGCGTTTAAAATCATTCTTTCCGATGAAAACGTTAAGGCCGTTTTGATAAATATCTTTGGCGGTATCGTTCGCTGCGATCTTATTGCGGAGGGTGTTATTGGGGCCGTTGAGGAAGTGGGTGTAACCGTGCCGGTTGTTGTCAGGCTCGAAGGCAATAATGCAGAGCTTGGACAAAAGGTTCTGGCCGATAGCGGTCTCAATATTAAGGCGGCCTCAAGCTTGACTGACGCTGCAGAACAAGTAGTTGCAGCAGCCGGAGGTGCCCAATGAGCATTTTAATCGACCAGAATACTAAGGTCATTTGTCAGGGTTTCACCGGATCTCAAGGGTCTTTTCACTCTGAACAAGCCATTGCCTACGGTACGCAGATGGTGGGTGGAGTCACGCCTGGAAAGGGCGGACAGACACACTTGAATTTGCCGGTGTTCAACACGGTGGATGCGGCTGTTGACCAAACTGGCGCGGACGCGTCGGTGATCTACGTACCCGCTGCTTTTTGTAAGGATTCGATCCTTGAGGCGGCTAACGCTGGAATCCAACTGATCGTTTGTATTACTGAGGGCATACCGACCCTAGACATGCTTGAGTGCAAGGTGAAATGTGATGAGCTGGGGGTGCGCTTAATTGGACCCAACTGTCCCGGTGTTATTACGCCGGGAGCTTGTAAAATTGGCATCATGCCAGGACATATTCACTTGCCGGGTCGTGTGGGTATTGTGTCGCGTTCAGGCACGCTGACCTACGAAGCTGTAAAGCAAACAACGGATGCTGGTTTTGGCCAGTCAACCTGCGTGGGCATTGGTGGCGATCCCATACCGGGCTCTAATTTTATTGATATTTTGACCTTGTTTGAGGCAGATCCCTCAACCGAGTCCATTGTCATGATCGGTGAGATTGGTGGAACTGCAGAAGAAGAGGCTGCTGCCTTTATTAAGGACAACGTCTCAAAGCCCGTTGTGTCTTATATTGCGGGCGTGACGGCACCGAAGGGTAAGCGCATGGGTCACGCCGGTGCCATTATCTCAGGTGGCAAAGGTACCGCGGATGAAAAGTTTGCTGCGCTAGAAGACGCGGGTGTGCGAACGGTTCGTTCCCTTGCTGATATTGGCTCGGCTATGGCCGATCTAACCGGCTGGTAAATAGCCCGCTGGCAAGGTCTACCCTGTAGCCTTGCCAGCGTTATCGCTCCTCCAGTCCTCAGAAGCTTCGGGGACTGGCCCCTCCAAGACTTCCAATAGCAATCCTGTTTAATTGCTTTCCTAGTTTGTGGGTCTCGCTAACCCGCCAACTCAATGATTGCTGGGATTTCAGCGATTAGCTCTCAAAGAATCTATTTCCGTAACGAACTATTCGTAATTAAAGAAAAATGTGAGCCGCAGATAGAGATCGTCCTCAGGTCGCACCCCCTGTGGATTGACTCCGTAGTGGGTGTACACAATATTCGGGGTAATGAAAAAATGTTCGGACAGTCGGTATTCAATGCCAGCGACGATATTTGTGGCGGTCGCACTGGGGTCGAAGGGAATGTACGCAATATCATTGCCTTTGATACTGGGCTGAAACAGCCGTTGTACCTGGGTAATTAAGTCGATTTTGTCACTAAAGTGAGCGACGCCCATTAGGGCCGCAAATTCGAGCGTGGGGTCTTCTTGCCGGTCCTGATAAGTGTAGAGCAACCC
>JAQXAF010000050.1 GCA_029253085.1 Luminiphilus sp.
GGTGATAGGGCTGAGGATCGAAAAGTTGCGCAAAATCAACAATGCTTTGCTCATCCAAGGTGATGGCGGGACTATCTACAGAGCGTGCTTCCGACATAATTCAAGAAATTCCTGATACAAGATGGGATAGGGCGCAGTGTATTCGCCGGTGTCAGTTTTTTAATTGTAACCTGAAGTAATCTACCTTGAGATGCAGGGTAAATTGTTGGGCCTACAACATCTTACCCCGACGTTACTTAGGCTCTGTTCCTGAGTGGCTGGGCTGAACAGAGTTCGCAGCAGAACATTGGCGTAAAACCCTGAGTGAGCCCGATAATTACACAGTTAATCGTTTGTTCGCAGAGTCACTATTGAATTCCGTAAAGGCAGTTATTCGGGGTTACAGTCGCTGCCAGATCTTTTTGCAGGTGCCAAAGAGATCGAAGATTTTGATTGTCAGTCTCACTCGCGCCTGTTATCAATATTTTCAACGTGCAAAAGGCGCAGTAGCTTCGTCGTTGACCATGCGTAACTGCGCTTTGCTAGACGCCCTGCTTTATTCGGGGTGCTTAATAAACTTTGGGAGTGCGCTTATATGAAAGCCGTTTTTTACCGTCAACATGGTTCCGCAGAGGTGCTGGAAGTGGGTGAGCTGGCCATCCCCCAGCCTGCTCCAGAGCAGGTTCTCGTTCGTGTTGCAGCGGCAGGGGTCAACCCTATTGATCGCAGATTACGCAGCGGCGAATTGCAGGAATATATTTCTCGCACGTTTCCGGTAGTGCCCGGGTGGGATTTTTCCGGCGAGATTGTTGCTCTGGGGTCCGCCGTGACCTCCGGTTGGCAGGTGGGTGATCATGTCATGGGTTTAGCCTTTACCTGGTCTATTCAGCATGGAACTTATGCTGAATATGTCCCCGTTGACGCAGCGTCCATTGCGAAGGTTCCAACCGGTTTCGATTCGTTTCAGGCGGCTGCATTGCCCTTAGTTAGCCTCACTGCTTGGCAATCGCTTCACGAGTACGGGGGGCTGGCTTCGGGACAGTCTGCATTGATACAAGCCGGTGCCGGAGGGGTTGGTAGCGTGGCTATTCCCATGGCTAAACACTTGGGCGCACGAGTTTATGCGACCTGCAGTAGTGCCAGCGCTGAGTACGTCAGTGACCGAGGGGCCGATGTAGTGATCGATTACACCCAGCAGGATTATGCCCAAGTCCTGCGCGATTTAGAGCCTGAGGGTTTAGATTTGATACTTGAAACGCTCTTGGGTGATGGTGTTGCTGAAGCGGCCATTGGTTTGGCTAAAGATGGTGGCACAGTCATCTTTATGAATAACGAGCCGCCGGCGATGCCTGAGATTGAGGCTCGGGGTATTCGCAGTCAATTTCTGCATCACCGTCCGGATGGCGCGATGCTGGCTGAGTTGGCAGACCTCTATGGCAAAGGCATTTTGCCCTCGCCACCCGTCGAGGTTCTGCCCCTTGCTGCTGCGGTAGAGGCACATCAGCGCTCAGAAAATGGTCATACCCGGGGTAAAATTGTGTTGGCGATTGGCGACTAATGCTCGCGCGTTCAACTGCTTCAGTAAACGCTGCGTGTCTGCCGTAATAACGACAGCAGAAACTATCTGAGGCGTTTTATCGTGGCGTTGTTTCGGTGGGTATGAGGCGGCGCTGGCTACACGTCTTATTTACCCCACCCCAGGTATCGCGCTAGGATTTGCTCGGATGCTACCGCCGAGTTAAAGCTCGAAATAAAATGGAGATACCCATGCTTACCCTTCACTTTGCACCGAATTCCCGTGCGGTCCGTGTGGCCTGGCTTTTTGCCGAGCTGGATCTGCCCTATGAGCTTAATGCCATGCGTTTCCATCCTGAGGATCTGAAATCAGATGCGCACCGGGAACGACATCCCCTGGGGCGTATTCCGGTACTTGAGGATGACGGTCAGCAAATTTGGGAGAGCGGTGCGATTGTTGACTATATCCTCGAGTGCCATAAAAACGGGGGGCTCAAACCCGCGGCGTCTCATCCAAGCTACGGTAAATATTTGCAGTGGTTTCACTATTGCGAGGGCATGGTCATGCCTTCAATGAACACCATTGTTGTACACACGCTGTTACTGCCGCCGGACCGGCGCGATCCGGTCGCCCTAGGACAAGCGCAGAAATTATTATCCCGTGCACTGTTGCCTCTGGAAGCGGTTTTATCCGATCAAGAATATTTAATCGGAGATTTTTCGGGTGCCGATATTATGCTGGGGCACGCCTGCATCATGAGTCGACGTCTTGGTTGCGTGGGCGGCGAGCTTGAGGCACTCAATGCCTATATAGATCGCCTTGAGGCTAGGCCCGCGTGGCTCGTTGCTGACGCCATCAAGTAGCGGATTCGGGCTGCAATGTTTGAGTTGTGAGTCCTGAGGTTCCTGCGGTGCCCCTTTGGCGTCCCAGAGGCACTTTCAGCGGCTCTCGCTGCGCCTGCGTAAATTGCCGCGGTTGAGTTCGCTGATACGCTGTACGCCCATGAGACGCATGTCACGCTCTATCTCAGTCTTAAAGTTACCCAAGGCGCGTTCAACCCCAGCCTGACCCGCGGCGGCTAGCGCGTAGAGATAGAGCCGTCCTCCAGACACTGCCTTGGCGCCTACCGAGAGCGCTTTGAGTACATGGGTGCCGCGTTGAATTCCGCCTTCGCAGATCACATCGATTTTATCGCCAACGGCATCGCAAATTTCCTCGAGTTGATCGAAAGGCGCTCTTGAGCCATCGAGCTGCCGCCCACCGTGATTGGACACCATAATACCCGTGCAGCCAATGTCGACAGCACGCTGCGCATCCTCTACGCTCATGATGCCTTTCAATGCAAACTGCCCGTTCCACTGGGCACAGAGCTTTTCTGCATCATCCCAGCTCATCGTGGGATCTAACATGGTGGAAAAATAGTCACCCACAGAGACCGCGACGTTAGTCCCTTCATTGATGTGCCCTGAAAGGTGGGGCATATCAAATTTGTCTCCGGTAAAAAAATGCCAGGCCCAGGCAGGGTGGGTGGCAAAGCTCCACAGCGACGATAGGTTCAGTTTCGGCGGAGAGGTAAAGCCGGTTCGAAGATCTCGCTCTCGGTTGCCTCCAGTGATCGTATCCACCGTTAGCGCCATAACGTTAAAATTGGCGGCTCTGGCCCGCTCGAGCAACGCGTCATTGAGGCCTCGGTCTTTGTGAAAATAAAATTGAAAGAGTTTGGGTCCGGGGGCCAGCTCTGCAATTTCTTCTGCGGTTACTGTCGCAAGAGACGAAACGCCAAACATCGTCCCGTATTCGGTTGCCGCTCTGGCGACCGCACGCTCCCCATCGTGGTGAAACAACCGTTGTAAGGCAGTGGGAGCACAATACAGAGGCATGTCTAGCTTCTGACCCATGACCTCGACAGACGTGTCGATATTAACGGCGCCCCGAAGCACATTGGGTATCAGGTCGACGTCTTCATAAGCGGCCGTATTCCTGCGATACGTGAGCTCGTCATCGGCAGCGCCGTCAATATAGTGAAAGATAGGACCCGGTAACCGCTTCTTGGCCAGCCGACGAAAATCCGAAAAGTTATGGCAGTCGTTTAGGTTCATCGCAGCATTACTCAAAAGTCAGTTTAGGTTTCGCCCGCTCGAAGGGTACGTAGACGTGATGCCAACAGCGTGCCAGCGCTTCGTCGGCGTTCAATCGTTACGAGCCTCAGGCACCGTCAGCATACCGCGAATCAGGGGCCGAGCAGATGCCGCAAAAGATGGCTTTTCATGGCTCGGCTAATGACCCCTCGACTAAGGCCCCCCTGAATAAATTTTCTCAGGCCTGTCCGAATCCGTGATTGTTAATTGTTTGACGAGCGATGATCGTCGTCTGAACTTCGCTGGCACCCTCGTAGATTCGTAGGGCTCTAATGTCTCGATAAAGTGATTCCACGATGTATCCTTTGGTCACACCTTTACCGCCGTGAAGTTGCACCGCCGCATCAATGACTTGCTGGGCGGTCTCCGTCGCATGGTATTTTGCCATCGCGGCCTCACGGGTGACGCGTTCTGCAGCGCAATCTTTTGTCCAGGCTGCTCGGTATACCAGCAGTGCGCTGGCATCGACACCCAGAGCCATTTCGCCAATCTTGGCCTGCACTAACTGCAGATCACCGAGTTTGCCGCCGAAAATATCGCGCTCTGCGGTGTAATCGAGAGTCTCATCGAGGGCACGTCGCGCCATTCCCAGAGCAGCTGCAGCCACCGTAGAGCGGAAAACGTCGAGAGTGGCCATGGCGATTCCAAAACCTCGTCCCTCTTCACCGACCAAACTTTGCGCGGGAATACGGCAGTTTGTAAATTGCAGGGTGCCTAACGGATGGGGGGCGACCAAATCAATCCGTTCGGTCACTTCAAAGCCAGGTGTTCCTGCTTCAACGATGAAACAGCTAATTCCTTTGGATCCGCCGGCGTCGCTGGACCGTGCAAATACCGTGTAGAAGTCGGCGATACCCGCATTGGAAATCCAGGTCTTGGTCCCGTTTAAAATCCATTGGTCGCCATCACGTTGTGCCGCGCAGGTCATAGCGGCAACATCTGATCCTGCATTGGGTTCAGACAAAGAAAACGCGCTGATCTTTCTGCCTTTAGCCACGTCATTGAGATAAGCCGTTTGCTGCTCTTCTGATCCGAAAAGCGATATGGGGCCGCTACCTAATCCTTGCATCGCAAAGGCAAAATCGGCGAGGGCGCTGTGCCGCGCTAGGGTCTCGCGAATAATGCAAAGCGTTCGCACATCGAGTTTTTCGTGGTTTCCACCACCACTAGCGGGTACCGCATAACCGGTAAAACCCGCATCACCTAAGGCCCGCACCAAAGCGACGCAAGTACCATCGAGATCTTCATGCTCCTTGGCAGTAAGTTCCGCCATGTGCTCTGTGGCCCAGGCATCTAGCGTGCTCGCCAGCGTTCGATGATGCTCTTCAAAAAATGGCCAACCAAGATAGCTTGTGTCACTCATATTCATTTCCTGCAGCAGTTGGAGTTTGCTTAATCACCGGCAAAGACTGGCTTTTCCTTACTCACAAAGGCGCGATAGGCGCGCTTGAAATCTTCAGTTTGCATGCAAATCGCTTGGGCCTGAGCCTCACACTCAATCGATTGATCGACCGACATATTCCACTGCTGATGCAGTTGATTTTTAGTAATACCATTAGCAAAGGTTGGACCCGAGGCAATGCGTTGCGCAGCGTTTTGCGCATCTGCAGCGGGGGCTTCGCTCAGGCCGTTAAAGAAGCCCCAGCGCTCACCTTCTTCGGCGCTCATTGCACGCCCGAAGTACAGTAATTCGCTGGCGCGCCCCTGGCCGATAATCCGCGGCAAAATTGAGCATGCCCCCATATCGCATCCCGCTAAACCGACTCGATTGAAAAGAAAGGCGACTTTAGCGGTGGGGCCGGCGTAACGGAGATCACTAGCCATCGCGATGATGGCCCCCGCGCCCGCGCAAATACCTTCGATGGCGCTAATAATAGGCTGCCGACAGGCGCGCATGGCCTTGACCAAATCTCCGGTCATTCGGGTGAACGCCATCAAGTCCTTCATGTCCATTTCGGTGAGAGGGCCAATAATCTCGTGAACATCACCGCCGGAACAAAAGTTACCACCGGCACCACGAATCACAATGGCATCCACATCGGTGGCATATACCAACGACCGAAAGAGGTCGCGCAGCTCGGCATAAGACTCAAATGTCAGGGGGTTTTTTCGCTCTGGGCGGTTAAGGGTGATGGTGCCGACGCCGCCATCGCACTCCCAAAGAAAGTGTTCCGCCTGATAGTGACTCATGGTGTTTGTTTGCATGCGCTTCTTGTCTCCTATGCGGTGCTACCGCCATCAATGGCAATCGCTTGTCCAGTAACACTGGCAGCGCCCTCTGAACACAACCAGCTCACCGAGGCCGCCACTTCAGTCGCCTCAATCAGTCTCCCTTGAGGGTTGCTCTGAGTAAAGTGTTGCAGTGCTTCGGTTTCACTGCGTCCGGTTTTTGCCATAATTCCTTGAATGGACTCACGCACAATATCAGTATCGACGTAGCCGGGGCAGACCGCATTCACTGTGATGCCTTGTTGGGCGGTTTCAAGTGCCAGTGCGCGGGTTAAGCCCAAAGCGGCATGCTTCGACGCGCAGTAGCCGCTGACGTAGGCAAAGCCTTTCAGAGAAGCTGTGCTGGCAATGGTGACAATTCGGCCCCAGCCGGAAGCCTTCATGTCGCCCAAGGCAATTTGTGTGCAGTGAAAGACCCCGTTGAGATTAACGTCTAGGGTTTTCTGCCAATCTGCAAACTCGATGCGATGAAAGGGGGCAGTGGGTGCGATGCCGGCGCAGTTAATGAGTATCTCTACAGGTCCAAAGTTGGCAGTGGCTTCGGAAAATGCTGCTTCAACACTTTCGCGGTCGGTGACATCACCAGTAATGGCCCGGCAGGAGTTGCCCAATGTTTCAGCCAGTGCTGCCAAAGGCTCAAGCCGACGACCTACCATGGAGAGATTGTGGCCTTCACTAGACAACTGCTTTGAAATAGCGGCACCAATGCCAGTCCCGGCTCCTGTGATGAGTGCATGACGGCTCACGACGAGGCCTCTCGGGCACGGTCAGCCAGTGTATGGGCCTGTCGATAACCCAAGAAGTATTGATGGGGTTCTGCTGCGCCTTTACCCCGATATCCCATTTCTGCAGCCGCATGAAGAGTCCAGTTTGGGTCTGCTAGGTGCGGACGCGCCAAGCAGACAAGGTCAGCTCTGCCTGCCGCGATGATGCTGTTCACATGATCGATCTCATAAATGTTCCCCACAGCGATGGTCGGCATGCCGCCCTCGTTACGAATGAGGTCTGAGAGGGGGGTCTGGAACATGCGCCCGGGTTGAGGTTTGGCTTGGTGACTTGTTTGTCCCGTAGAGACATTAACAATATCGGCGCCGGCAGCCATAAAGGCGGTTGCAATCGCTACGGCATCTTCTTCGGTAACTCCCTCGTCGCCAAGCCAGTCATGTGCAGATATACGAACGGACATGGGTTTTTCCGCGGGCCAAGCTTTCCGCATGGCGGTACAGACCTCAAGAGGGTAGCGCATTCTGTTTTCCAAAGAGCCACCATATTCGTCGACACGGCGGTTTAGTGCGGGTGTGATAAATGATGACAGCAAATAGCCGTGAGCAGCATGCATTTCAATCATGTCAAACCCGGCGTCGCGCGCGCGACCTACTGCGTCGACATGCTGTTGAAGAATGCGGTCCATATCTTCGCGATTCATTGCCTTAGGGACTGGGCTGTAGTCGTCAAAGGGCTGATCACTCGCGGATAATAATGGCCACTGCTGATCTTTGGGTAATGGTTCGTCAAGAATGGCGGGATCCCACTTCCAAGGTTCTAGCGTGGCCCCCTTGGGACCGGCGTGACCAATTTGGATCGCCATTTTGGCTTGAGTACTGTTGTGCACAAAGCGGGTGATACGAGCCCATGCTTCAGTTTGTTCGTCATTCCAGATGCCCGTACATCCGGGAGTGATGCGCGCATCAGCACTGATGTTGGTCATCTCGGTGTAGACCAGTGCCGCGCCGCCTTTAGCAAGGCTGCCGTAGTGCACCAGATGCCAATCATCAGGAAGGCCGTCGGTGGCGCTATACATACACATGGGTGATACACAGACTCTGTTGTTGAGTTTCATATCTTTTAGTTGAAAAGGGAGGAACATCGGGGGCGTTGGGCCTTTTGTCCCGTCCACACCAAAGGTCGTGGTCAGGTGTTGCTCCATACCCTCTAGCCAGTCGGCATCACGAAGTCGAAGGTTTTCATGACTAACGCGTTGGCTGCGGGTCAGCATTGAGTAGTTAAATTGCTTGAGATCAAATGCTTCGATATAGCGAGGAACATTTTCAAACCAAATCATTGCATTTCGAGCGCTGTTTTGAAGTCTCAATACATCTATTTTCCGCTCATCCTGATAGGCCTTGAGTGCCGCGGGAACCGTGCTGTCAACATTCAGATGCTTGGCCAGTGAGATGGCATCTTCTAGGCCCAATTTAGTGCCAGACCCAATGGAGAAGTGTGCAGTGTGGGCGGCATCGCCAATCAGTACCACACGGTCATCTTTAATCCAGTTGTCGCAATAAACGGCGGGGAAGTTGATCCAGGCAGATCCCCGAACATGCCCCGAGTTGGTCATTAAAGTGTGGCCATCGAGATATTGCTCGAAGATTTTTCGGCAAGCCTCCGCACTTTCCGCATGACTCATGTGGTCAAACCCTAGAGCGTCGTAAACGTCTGGCGTGGTCTCAACAATAAATGTTGAGGTGTTGTCATCGAATTGATAGGCGTGAGCCCAAACCCAGCCGTGGTCGGTCTTTTCAAAGATAAAGGTGAAGGCATCGCGAAAAGTTTGATGGGTTCCTAGCCATACAAACTTATTGGGGCGGGTTTCAATTGAGCTCTCAAAAACGTCAAGGTTACTGTTGCGAATTTTGGAATTGAGTCCGTCACTGGCAACGATTAAGTCAGCATCGCCAAATTTTCCGTCAATATCGTCGAGACTAAACTCTTGCTCAAATTTCAGTTTCACCCCCAGTTCACGGGCTCGGGCATGAAGTAGCTGAAGAAAGCGTTTCCGCCCAAGTCCAATAAAACCGTGGCCCCCTGATCGCTCCACTTCACCTCGAACGTGGCAGTCTATGAGGTCCCAATGAACAAACTCATCAATAATGGTCTGAGCACTGACGGGGTCGTTGGCCATAATGTTGTCGACAGTTTGGTCGGAAAATACAATGCCCCAGCCAAACGTATCGTCAGGTTTGTTGCGCTCATAAATTTCTATTTCATGGTCGGGATTACGAAGCTTCATGCTAATGCCAAAGTAAAGCCCCGCTGGGCCTCCACCTACACACACCACCTTCATATCAACCTCCCTGCCAAAGCGACTCGCTTTGATACTTTAAATCTAAAATGTTGGACTAGTATAGACAAAACATTTTATATTTAAAATGTTAATATGGATCGGAACTGAAGAGCATAGTCTCAGCCATTGAACAGGGTTCGATAAGCTGGGTGAGGAGAGATTTTGAACGACGAAGCGACCGTGGTAGAACTTAACCATGAGTCCCGCTTGCAAAGCGAGGATCACCAAAGTATCCGCCTATGGCTGCGATTGCTGACCTGTACCAATATGATTGAGCAGCGTTTACGTGCGCGCTTGCGCGAAGAGTTCGCAACCACTTTGCCCCGTTTTGATTTTATGGCGCAGCTCGACCGAGCGCCCGACGGATTGACGATGGGAGAGTTGTCGCAGCGCATGATGGTCTCAGGTGGCAACGTTTCGGGTATCGCCAACCAGCTATCAGGCGAAGGCCTTATCGATCGAAGTCCGGTTCCCGATAATCGACGGACGTTGTGCGTGACATTAACCGACAAAGGCCGTAAGCGGTTTGCTGATATGGCTGCCGCCCACGAGCGTTGGGTGGTTGAAATGCTAGGCAATTTATCTCAGGTAGAACATCAGTTGATCATGACGCACCTCGCGCAGCTCAAGCGCGGTGTTACCGCACTGGAGACCTAGTCACTATGTGGAAGCCGTCCCAACGTATCAAATACCAAACAGAAGTGGCGCATTGGCCAACAAAGGATGCGGCGGCTGGAGCGCAGTTGTTTTCTCCAATAACCGTGGGGTCTGTGAAGTTGGAGCAGCGTACCTGGATACCTGCGATGGTGCCTTGGCGCTCTAATGAGGCTGGGGAAGTGACTCAAGACGTGATTGACTGGTATGCCCGTTTTGCCCAGGGTAAGCCCGGTGCGATTGTTGTAGAGGCCACGGGTATTAGAGATATTCCCAGCGGCCCACTGCTGCGCATCTCTGACGATCGCTACATCGAAGGCTTAAAAAAGCTTGTAGACGCGGTAAAGGAGGCGAGTGGGGGGCAAACGCGCCTTTTGATTCAGCTAATCGATTTTCTCAACATTCGAAGGCGCCCCGACCCAGAAAAGTACTTTGACCGATTTCTCGTCATTACCGCTGAGCACCGGCAAGCGCTGGCTTTACAGGACGCTCCAGAGGCCAAAGTGAGACAAGCCTTGGCCTCGCTCTCTAGTAAAACCCTTGAAAGCACTTTGAGCGCTCGCGAGTGGGATGCGCTGCAGTTCGGTGCTCGCGATCGTGTCACCGACATGGAAAACCCTGCAGTTGCTGACCTGCCGAAAACATTACCGCCGTTGTTTGCTGCGGCTGCGATGCGTGCCAAAACAGCAGGTTTCGATGGGGTTGAACTGCACTATGCGCATGCTTACACCATGTCTTCTTTCTTATCCGCCACCAACACCCGAACAGATGGCTATGGCGGGGGCACAGAAGCGCGAGCGCGGTTACCGCTGGAGGTTTACGAAGCCGTTAGAGAAACCGTGGGAGTAGACTACACGGTGGGATGCCGCTTTCTCAGCGACGAAATTATAAATCAAGGCAGTGGACTTGATGACGCCTGCTTTTTTGCACAGGCTTTTGCAGCGGCGGGGATGGATTTTCTCAGTCTGTCTCGCGGAGGGAAGTTCGACGATGCAAAGCAGCCCCGGGTCGGCGCGGCTGCTTATCCATATACCGGTCAAAGTGGCTATGAGTGCATGCCTGCTTACTTATCAGATGAGCAAGGTCCTTGGGGTCGAAACGTCGAGCCCGTAGCAAAAATTCGCACGTCAGTGCGAGAGGCCGGTTTTATAACTCCCATTGTGACCGCGGGTGGGATTTACAGTTTTGATCAGGCCGAAGCGCTGCTTAGTGATGAAAAGGCCGATATTGTCGGGTTTGCTCGACAGGCACTTGCAGACCCAGACTGGTTTGAAAAAGTACGCACAGGTCAGGGTTCAGACGTCATGCTGTGTCGTTACAGCAACTACTGTGAGGGCTTGGATCAAAAGCATAAACAAGTGACCTGTGAGCTGTGGGATAGAACTGAGCTCAATAGCAAGCAGACGGTGCTAGCGACGGATGGGAAACGTCGGTTGACTGCGCCAGCTTGGACGCCAACGCCCTAGGATTGTTTGAGTGACTGTCCACCGCCGCTAGGCCTTATTCTTCCATCTGCCGGGGCTGATTTTTTTGGCCGGTAACGCTGAAACTGATGCTCTGCGCTTTTGCTTCGTTTATCATTAAGCTCTCAAACAGGTGGGGTTTTATCGCGTGAAAATGACAATGCGGGTTCTGGGTTTCATACTCGTCTCGTGCGCAGGTTTGCAGAGTGCGCAGGGGGCTCCGGGGAATATTTTTAATGGTCTTGTTGAGCAGACTGAGGCCAGTCGTCGCGCCCCTGTTGCTGTTGATCAAGCATGCGGTGAGGAAGGAAAAAAGGAATTCGTCAGTTTAGTCGCTCAGTCCTGGTACCTGTGGTACGAGGAGCTTGCGTCCGTTTCCGCCGATGATTATCCAACCGCACAAGCCTATCTTAATGCCATTACCGCGCCGTTAGCCCCGGATGGCAGGGATCCGGGCTTTTCATATCTGACAACCCAGGCTGCGGACAACGCGCAGGGCAGTACTGGCGCCTACGTGGGCTACGGATTCAGTTATGCCTTTGATTCGCTGGATCGCTTTATGTTTTCTGATGTTCTTCAGGGCGGGCCCGCTGGCGATGCTGAGTTTCGGCGAGGCGATGAAGTGTTGGCGATTGATGTGGGCA
>JAQXAF010000062.1 GCA_029253085.1 Luminiphilus sp.
GGCGTTACCCAACGGCAAAAAATGGCCGTTTGGTTTGCTTATTATGGCGAAGCGAGCGCCCGCCCTGTCTACCAGAAAATTTGCTCCAGCAGCGACCGCTTGTCGATGCAAAAGGTCGAGGAGCTGTTCGCTGCCGTGATCAACGAAGGTCACTACCACGATCGCAACCCCCAACAGCTGGCGACAGGATACTTGGCATTAATCGACGGCTTATGGCTAAACCTGCTAATTGCACCGCGAGTACTGACCAAGGCGAGAGGCAAAGGTTTAGCCAGAGCGTATTTACAGCAGGCCTTTCCTAACCACCTTCGCTAGCACCTCAGGCTGGCACCTTTTGCTACCTGCAGATTGGAGTTTCGTCTAGACCCCGGACAATGGCTTGAGCAAGGCACAGCCTAACGTGCGGTCACCTCAAAAAACCTACAAACGTTTGCGTTACCGGCTAATACTTCCAGGCGGGATGTAGTCAAAGATAAAGTTAATACGGCCTTCGCTACCCTTATTCATCACACTGTGCTGCTTCTGATTATTAATCTCGTAAACGCTGCCAATCTGCATACGCTGCGGGCGCCCATCGATCATGAAGCGCACCCGTGGATTGCTCGATATCGGAATGTGGATTCGGTGCCCGTGATGAAAGGACGGATGCTTATCGTTGTGGGGTTTAATAACGCCACCCGCCTGTAACCTTGCGGCCATGGCGCGAATAATCGTGCCGCCCGGAGGGTAATGATCTTCCAAGATTTTGTGCATTAGGGGCACCGCTTCTTCGGCGAGTAAATCCCAACCCACCTCTTTAGAGACTTCGATATTGGGCCAGCCTTGGCCATCGGTAAATACCAGCACAACCGACTGCGTGTGGGCATGCACCTCGTACTCGAGTTGACGAAACTCGTTGCCAGCCCAAGCCTCCTCTGGCAAAGACAGTATTTTGTCGCGCAGAGGGTCAATGTTATAAGACCCTAAGTCTTTTATGGGTACGCCGATATCCATGGTCATCAATGATTTCGAATGAGTGAGTGATGATGGCGACTATTTCGGTAACGATCAAGTTAGGTAGCGATTAAGCGCCATTCAAGCGACGATGAAAATAAAGGTGCCAGTCTGCACCCACGAATAATCAAGGAGTTACCGTGCGACGTCCTATTCTCTTTTCCCTGCTTTTGCTGGCCCTTGCCCCAACAGCTATGGCGGAACGCCTAGCCTTGGTACCCGACGCTTTAATCGACGGATTGAGTGACCATGCCCAACGTGGGCGAGCCGTATTGATTGAAGGGGAATACATTGTCGATGTGGTTGACGTCAACACGCTGTCACCAGAAGTCAGACAAATCGCTTTACCCGGGCAGACCCTGATGCCGGGCCTCATCAATGGACACGAGCATCCGCTCATATACGGTGATAATTATCAAAATGCCCATTTATCAGGCTCCTCAGCTTACAAGACGCTTCTTGGATTAGCGGCTCTGCAGGGCATGCTGCAACACGGCTGGACTACCGTCAGAGTGATGGGAGACGCCGATACCTTTTTTGGTAATCAAGATATTGCCAAGGCGGTCAATGAAGGGGTTCATCAGGCCCCTCGTATCACCGGTGCCGGACATTATTTATCCATCACCGGCGGCGGTGGCGACATCAATTACCTATCTCCCGAGCAAGCCATGATCAGCGACGGTTATATCGTTGACGGCCCTATGGAAGTCCGCCGTGCCGTGCGGCGAGAAATAAAGTTTGGGTCTGACTGGATCAAGATTTTGGTGACCGGGGCCTTTCACTCGGTCGGTGACGATCCCAAAAATGTGGCCTTTAGTCCCGACGAACTCGCCGAGGCGGTCGCAGAAGCTAGCCGCCACGGCGTACCCGTGGCGGCCCATGCCCATGCCAATGCCGGCATTAATCAGGCGATTGAAGCAGGGGTGCGCTCCATAGAACACGGTACCTATCTCGACGACCACTCCATTAAACTGATGGTAGAACACGGGACATTTTTAGTGCCCACCATTTACGTCGGTGATTATTACGCTGGGACCGACAAATTATTGGCTCAAGATAAAAACGATGACGTGTATCTCAATTACCGCGACGAGTGGCTGAGTTTGATCGGTCGGGCCCACCGGGCGGGGGTCAAAGTGGTGGTAGGTTCTGATCTCGGTGGGTATAACATTGACCCCCGAGCCTACGCTCGTGAAATTGCCGTGCTTACGGAAGCCGGCTTATCCCCCATGGCAGCGATTAAAGCCGCAACCTCAGTGGCTGCGGATATGCTGAATTGGAGTGAACAAGTAGGCTCGGTGCAGGCAGGTCGTTGGGCTGATCTGATTACCGTTCCTGGCAACCCTCTGGGGGACTTGTCGCTGCTAGAAAACCCAGCTTTTGTGATGAAAGGCGGGCACATCTTGCGACAAGACAATGCCGCCTTGACGACCTACCCTAACCCCTAAGGTTTGGCGAGCAGCCTGAGCAAATATGAAACCCTTAGGTCGCCCCTCTCAGCGCGGCCGAGCGCGCCCAAAAATAGATAAAGGTATAAATCACTAATGCGGTGGCAGAGGCACAGGCGCAGAGTATAAAAATCCCATCAAAGCCGATCTCCCGTTCCAATAGGAACGAGGCTGCAAGTGGGCCCAGCATCTGACCAAGGCCCTGAGCACCGGGAATAAAGGCCGCGGCGCTACCTGTTCGATCGGCGGCAGAGACGCCACCCATCTGATAAACGTCGATGAATATCCAAAGGAAATTAAACATCGCCACGCTGAAAACAAAGAATCCGGCGGAGATATCGAGTGCTAGTAATCCCACCGCAATCACCATGAGCACAAAAGTCACCAAAATAGGGCGATCGTGATCAAAGTGTCGCAGCACATACATTGCCCCGAAGCAGCCAACAAAGGACAGTAATACGCTCCAGGAAATGACTTGGGCAGCCCAGTCACCATCGAGGCCACCCGCTTCGGCTGCGAGCTCAATATTGGACCAGTAGGCACCGATATTAATGTAGGCGACGATAATTGCAAAAACTCCGACCCACGCCAGCGCACCGGGGCGCTGTGCGCCATGAGCTATTGCGAACTCGGGCCTGGCCTGTTTCTGAGACGGCATGAAACCCACAAACGGTAGTGTCACGACGTAGGTCGCAATAAAGAAAATATAAATACCCGTCGTGCTCAAATGGGGGATCAGCTGTAACTCAATGAACTGCGAAAACGCAAAAGCCAGCAGCATCCAATTAAAGGCTTCCCGAGGCTTAGAGCGAGCGCCCAGCCCCGCCACCGCGACAGCGGTGTAAAGCCCCGCACCGAAGCCTGCCAATGCTCGCAGAATTAGCATCGCCGAGTAGTCGGTAAAGTAAATGCATAGCCAGTTAGCGGCTATGGCAATGGCAATGCCGGCATAAATCATCGTACGCCGACCTAGTCGACTTATGAGGAGGCTTACCGCCACTGAGCCTAGAAAGAGGCCCAACAGATCCGAAGAAGCCACGCGGTTCACTTCGACGTCACTAAAACCCAGCTGATCCACCCAAGCGCTGTTTATGGCAGGCAAAGCAACAAGCACGCTATAACCCACCAGCGCCATGTAAAGGCTGAGTAAAAATGTGCCTTTACTATCAAAAGGATTTTGACTCGCTGTCGAGCTCTCTGCTGTGAGCATTGGCGTCTATCCTTTGCACGATACTGTGATTTAAATAACGATCACTCTGGCACTGACATCAACGTATAGCAACCGCAGATCATGCCGCTGGGCGAGAAATCTGGCACACTACAGCCAGCCTTAATTTGATGTTCAGGAGCTCGCTTCATTATGGTATCGCAACACCCGAAACGTATCTTTGACCGAGCAGTTGAGCTCGTCAAAGGCGGTGCCCGGCAAGAAGCCGAAGCGTTGTGCCGTCAAGCCCTTGAGCAGAATCCGGGTGACATCAATTTTGTTGCCCTGTTGGGCTGGATTCTCGCTGAGAGTAATAAGCTAGAGGAAGCCGAAGAGTTGTTAACCCGTGCAGTACGCACGACACCCGGCAATGCCAAAGCTCAGGAAGACCTGGGTACCGTACTTTTGAACCTCAACCGCCCGGAAGATGCCCTGAAGCATCTCGAACGTGCCCGAGAATTGCGTCCACCCAACGCGCCTTTATTGAGTAAACTCGGCGGCGCGTACCAAAAGCTTGGCCGCCTTCAAGAGGCTGATTCAGTTCTCAAGCAGGCCGCGTCACTTTCCCCGGTACAAGCCAAATTAGAAGAGGCGACCCGTTTATTCATTGCCGGTAAATTTAGGGAATCAGAAAAGCTCACCCAGGCCCTCGTTCGTGAAAATCCTGATAACGTCAATGCTGCGCTGCTGCTGGCGAGAATCGCCATTATGGCGAAATGCTTTGAAGATGCCCGGGTTATTCTTGAGCGCATCACACAAACCAAACCCCGCTTCGTCGCCGCCTGGCATGACCTCGCTACCGTACTCAAAGAGCTGCATCATTACGAAGAAGCTGTATCGATACTGGAAAACGCCGTCAGCATCGAGCCCAACAATGCCCTCACTCATTATTATCATGGTGCCGCTTTAGCTATGGCTGCCAGGCCTGAAGACGCCGTCGATTCCTACCGTACGGCTGTCACACTCGACCCTAAAATACCCGGCGCGCATATTGGCCTTGGGCACGTCCTCAAGACTGTCGGCGATCAAGAAGGCGGTATCGAAGCCTACCGACAAGCCATTGACCTCAGACCCAATTTTGGCGAAACCTATTACAGCCTCTCCAACCTCAAGACGTTTCGCTTCCAAAGCAGCGAAATTGAAGATATGCAGTCGCGCCTGGCTAACGACAAGTTACCCGTTGACTGCCGGGTTCACTTTGCATTCTCAATCGGCAAGGCATTTGAAGACGAAAAGCAATATGACGACGCCTTTGAGCACTACGCCCTGGCCAATCAACTTCATCGAGATAACATTGCCTACGATCCGGTACAGACTGAAGTCGCCCACCGACGTATGTGCGAGATTTTTGATGATGAATTTTTTGCTCGCCATCGCACGGGTGACTATGGCTGCAAAAAATCCGACCCAATATTTATCGTAGGCCTGCCCCGCTCTGGATCAACGTTACTAGAGCAGATTCTCGCCAGTCACTCACAGGTAGATGGCACCAGTGAGCTACCTGATATTTCGATGATTGCCCAAGGTCTCACGGAACCCAAAACGGGTCGGGTTTTCCCAAGCTGTATGACGGATATGGCACCGGAGGAATTATCCCGGCTGGGGCAGCAGTACCTAACTCAGATCCAGCGACACAGGGGAAAGCGCCCCTTCTTCACTGATAAGATGCCCAACAACTTTGCCTACACCGGTTTTATCAAGGCTATTCTTCCCAACGCTAAAATTATTGATGCCCGACGCCATCCCATGGATAGCTGTTTTGGCTCTTTTAAACAGCACTTTGCCAAGGGACAAACATTCACCTATGACCTCTTTGAACTGGGTGAGTTTTACCTGGAATATGACCGTATGATGGCTCACTGGAACACGGTATTACCGGGACAAGTGTTACGGGTGCAGTACGAAAATGTTGTGGACAACCTCGAGGAAGAAGTAAAACGCATACTGACCTTTTGCGAGCTGCCTTTTGAAGCGGGCTGCGTAAACTTTCATGAAACGGAGCGTGCGGTTCGAACCGCAAGTTCAGAGCAAGTGCGTCAACCAATTTACACAGGCGCGCTCGCCACTTGGAAGCGCTTTGGAAGCCACCTCGATGAGCTGCGGCAAACCCTGGGCCCCGTACTTCCCGAAGAAGACAGATTGAAAAGCTGATGCCGAAATTACCAAAATTTATTGCCACTTCAGTCGTCAGGGGCTCGGAAAAAGGACAGAGCCATGGCGGTGTTTACCTCATCGACTTTGATAACCAGCAAATAGACCAAAAAATAGATTGGAATACCGGTGACATTGATTTCTCGGGTCGGGGCTGGGACCGCGGCCTTCGCGGCATCGAATTTACCGACGATGAGCTCTGGATCACCGCCAGCGACGAACTGTTTTGCTATACCCCCGACTTCCAGGTGGTCGGTTCATACCGCAACCCGTATTTACGCCACTGCCATGAGATTAGCCGACGCGACCATTTGCTTTTTCTCACCTCTACCGGCTTCGATTCCCTACTGGCCTTCAATCTGCACACACGAGAATTCGTCTGGGGTGTCTATTTTTCAAAAGACGGCCGCCAATGGGTGGCGCAAGCCTTTGACCCCATGGCACAGGGTGGACCCGCCTTCACTAACTCGTATCACATCAATATGGTGAAAGTGGATCAGGATGGCATTTATCTCAGTGGCCTCAATACTCAGGCGCTACTTGCCCTATCTGCCGATCTCACCGTTACCGAATTTTGTAATCTTCCCAAAGGTTGTCATAACGCTCAGCCTTTTAAAGATGGTGTGCTGTTTAACGATACTGGGGCTGACGTGGTGCGCTACGTCTCCCCCGGCGCACAGGGCTGCGCGGTACCCGTACCCGGCTTTGACCCTGAAACACTCGAATATCGCGGGGTAGATGACAGTCGCATTGCTCGCCAAGGCTTCGGCCGAGGCCTGTGCGTTGTTAATGAGCAATTGGTTGCAGCGGGCTCTAGTCCCTCTACCGTTGCTATTATTGATGTCATAGCAGGCAAGCGCCTGACGGCCGTCAATCTGACTCTTGATATCCGCAACGCTATCCATGGTCTGGAATGCTGGCCCCATCGTTGGTCGTAAAACGTCGCAGTTCTGAATAATCGCAGGTTATAAAAAAGGGCGCCAAAGGCGCCCTCTTACTGTCAGTCGTTGCAGCCTAGAAGGCTTTTCTGACCGTTAGTGAGTAGTTCCTGGGCCGAATAACCGAAGAACTGTTGCGCCCCCAGAGGGTATCAAAATCAGTGGTATCTTGATAAGTAATACCGCGCTCGTCGGTCAGGTTGCTAAAGCGAAGCTGGGCCTGCCAATCACCACTCTCAAAGGACAAAATGGCATCGGTAATGTCGTAATCGCCCTGAATACGTTGGGGTGACGTGAAGCCATCGGTCAGTTGATTCAGCGACTCACCCACATAGCTGTGTTGCAAGCGAACACCGACTTCACCGCCAAACATATTGATGCCTGAGTAGTCGGCATAGAGGTAATAGCTGGTATCGGCGAACAACGGCAGGCTTGATTGAGCTTGCAAGCCCGAGGGCACTTTGCCGCCTTGAGCACGAGGCTCGTCATAGAATTCCTGACCATCAACATAAGCATCTTGAATATCGGTTAGGTTGAAGCCCACTTCTAAGTTTTCGGTAACCAGTGCCTTAAACTCAAGATCAAGACCTTTGACGGTAGCGTTACCCACGTTACCCACCACTATCTGGAAGGGAATATTGCCGTACAAGGGATCACCATTTTCGTCTTGCACACTGAAGGTGCCCAGCGAATTACTGGGGTCCACCACTTCAATCTGCATGTCATTCCATTTCATCGTGTAGTAGACCGCGTTGAACACCATACGACCATCAAAGAACGAAGACTTCAAACCAAACTCGGTGTTCTCGAGAATATCTGATTCGTAGTCGACAGGAAGCGTTGGGCCACCTCGGTCCAAACCGCGACCCCGGTTAGTACCACCTACCCGGAAGCCTTCAGAATAAACACCATAGACCATAACGTCTTCGAGCACCTGTAACTCAAGACCATATTTGGGAATGAAGCCATCATCCGAGGCGGTTCGGTTGGGCAGCTGCTGATCAACCCGGGCGTCAGGGCGCTCCACCGTGTAGCTCAACTCACGATCCACTTCGTACCATCGGCCGCCCAGTATGGCCGTTAATCTATCCTCAAGAAGAACAACATCCATCTCACCAAAAACGGCTTTGTCAGTTCTGTCGGTCGCTTGGTAAGAGTTCCACCAAGCATCGGTGGGGGCAATACCCGGGTAGTAGTAGCTAAAGGTCTCGAATGCCGTGGAGTTACGATAGTCATCTACGTAGGTATAAAAGTCCCAAAACTCTTCAGACTCCTGCCAAAAACCGCCCAGTGTCCAGTTAATGCGGTCAGTACTGCCCGACAGGCGTATTTCCTGAGTCAGGCTTTCATTATTTTGGTCGTTAACGAGGTAGCCCGTGGGGTCCAAACCAAAATCGTAAGTTGCATAGCCGTAATAAAGGCCGAAGGCATAGTGAAAATAAGCCGCGTAAGACTGAGTGTCATGCACATATAAGGTATCTCGATCATAATACGACGTCGCTGACACCAACTGCGCAAAACCCAGGTCACCCTCTATCACCAAACTGGTTTGCATCCACTCATCGGTGCGGGTTTCTTGGGCAAATTTGATGGTCTCAAGGTCACCAACGCTGGGATCATAGTCGTTGAAGCCATCAGACTCGAGATCCTGATAGTTTGCCGTCGCAGTGACGCTCCAGTTGTCGTTAACCAGCCAGCGAATCGATGCGCGAGCTCCCAACCAATTAACGTCATTGATGTCGTCGCCGACGAAAGCGCTGTTGTTTTTCTGACCACCCAGACCTGAACCGAAAACATTATCAACGACGGTGTTGCCTAGAACGTTGTCGATAAATCCGGCATCTAGAGAGCTGAAACCCGCAAGCCTGATCGCGACAGAGTCGCTCAGAGGAATGTTAACCGCGCCGTCTAATTCATAGCCGGTACCGCCACCTGACGTGGAGGAAACACCCGCACCGATATTCGCACTAAAGGCATCGGGATCGGGCTTGTTGGTGATCACTCGAATAGCACCGCTTTGTGATGAGGCACCATAAAGTGTGGACTGCGGTCCCGCCAAAGCCTCAATACGCGCAAGGTCGACGGGGTAAATGTCGGGAGCCATCGAAGTCATCGACATCGGTTGCTCATCGAGATAAATCGCAGCCGTGGGATCAACGAGGAAACCACCACCATCGCTCACCCCTCGGAAAACAATCGTGTTCTGCCCGGGGGTTGTCGTCGAAATATTCAAACCCGCTACCTGTCGGGAGAAATCCTCAAGGGTCGTTATGCCCTGCTTTTGAATCTCATCGCCAGATAACGACTGCACCATCATTGGGATGTCTTGGGAGGATTCTGAACGCTGACGAGCGGTTACAACGACCTCCTCTAATTCAGCACTAAAGGTCATGCCCGGGGCAGTTGCGCCAATAGCTGCGGCAACGCCCGCGGCAAGGGCCGATGGGTGAAAGCGAGTGTCTTTCTTAAGTGAGTCAGATGTCATGACTGGGATCCCTTAAATATCTCGTTGTTCTTCAACGTATTTTCATAGTTACAGCGTTATCGGCGCTGCTTTTTGCTGTACTAAACTCAACTGCACGTCATGCAGTTGGAAGATGCACAGGCACACTTTGTATTTCTACAGGCTTATATTGGCGAATGCACGGTAAAAATCAATAGCAACCCAAGATATTCAACAATCTTAAACACTCCATTCCAGCGCCCTTGATGCGCACCACCGCTTTACCAACAAAGAAATGCGCCAATAGCGAGGCAATCTGCCAGCGATCAACGCTGACCGTTTAGGTCCTTGATACGGGTGGTTCTCAGGGGTCACTAGGATTTTTGCAGTCATACGTTGCGTCGCCCTCTCCAAGGCAAGTCTCCCGGGTCGGTGTAGGGCGAGCCCATAGCCAGACCAACATCCCACCTAACAGAACCACCGGCAACATCGTGCTTACTATCACCATCTCCCAGCCCATAAATTCGAGCACTGCCCCCGCAGCAAAGCTTGCCGCCGCAGCGCTGCCAAAAATTGCCGCATCGTTGTAACCCTGAAGCTGAAACTGTTTATTAGGGTGCGCACTTTGAACCAGTAGTGTGGTGCCTCCGACAAATAGAAAATTCCAGCCAGCGCCCAGTAATACCATCGCCAGACCGTAGTGCAGAACCGTTTGACCCGCGAGTGCCGCGGCCATGGTTGCAAGGAGTATCAGGACGCCCACGCCCATAATGGGACGCGCTCCAAAACGTGCAATCAGCCAACCGGATACCAGCGAGGGCATATACATGGCCAATACGTGAGCCCTCACAACGGCTGCTGTATCAGCCAAGCTGTGGCCATCCACGACGTGCATGGCCACCGGTGTGGCCGTCATGACAAACGTCATTACACCTTGCCCGACAACCCCAGCTGCCATGGCAAGCCAAACGAGGGGGTGAATATCCGGAAGGCGTAGACGAACTCGGTGAGTATTGACACCCGTAGTGTCCACCCCGCTACGCAGAGACAGTTGCCCTAGCAGTACAAAAGCTACCGTAAAAAGCACCGCCGCTGCGAGTAGCGCACCCGAAAATCCACCCTCGGGAATGATTTGCTCACTGCGAGCGACCAATTCAGGACCAACAATGGCGCCTCCTACGCTACCGAGCAACAGTAGAGAGATCGCAGAACCCGCTCGATCGGGAACCACTGTTTCGGTGGCGGCGTAACGAAACTGCTGACTAAACGCTAAGCTCACACCCAGTGTTCCAGTTGCCAGGCAATATAAATTGAAGGAGCCCAAACGAAGGCCCCAATAACCAATGGCACAAGACAATAAAGCAATAAGGGTGGCGCTGAGAAACCCGAAGCGCCGCCCCAGAATGCGCATAAGTTGTGCAGCGGGGAAAGCGGCCAAAGCCGTTCCTAACACCATGAGAGAAACAGGCAGTGTGGCCAAAGCTGAATTGGGCGCCAGCTGCGACCCAACAATCCCCGCCATCGTGACAGTCATCGCCCCTGCCGAAACGAACACGATTTGGCTACCCAGCAGCATCAGCAGATCACGGTTTACAAGTTCCCAAGACGATTTACGGTTCATACCCAGTCTCGTTCAGACGCCCTAGGAAAGGGTGTCCCAATTTGCTTCATTTATGGGGCGTCGAGGCCGCAGCACCAAGCTCTGGATTCGCCGCGACAAATAACAACGTGTTAATAGCAACACCTTTCGATCCAAAAAGCCTTTGCCTCCCCAAAACGGCGGCGAACTCACCCTTCTCGCTAGGCTCTCAGCTCTTCATAAATACTGCGCAACTCTTTGGTGAACGTGTGCACCTGTATGGGTTTTGTGAGGTAGTAATCACAGCCCGCCGCCAAGCAGCGATCAACATCCTCTGCGCGCGCGAAGGCGGTCAAAGCGACTACGGGGATATCCTGACGCAGGGCTTTCATACGACCCGTTGCTTCGTAGCCATCCATAATGGGCATCTGCATGTCCATCAAAATCAGATCGGGTGGTCGACCCGAATCTATTTGCTCTTGAAAGCAATGCACCCCTTCAACGCCATTAGTACAGCAGATGACGTTTGCACCCGCAGCATCAAGCACTACCTCCAATAGCGCAGCTATAGGTGCGCTATCCTCGCAGACCAACACGCGAAGGTCCCTCAAAGGGTGTGCATCTGAGGCAGCGGCCTTCATCCTATCTTCGGTGGCTTTTTGTGAAGTGGCATGCCCTTGATTTTTTTCAGACCAACCGGTGCCTGATGGAACTTCTACCGGCAAGGATAAGGTAAATAAGCTGCCCATTCCGTGGGTTGAAGCCACCTCAATATCGCCGTGAAGCGTTTGAGCAATCTGACGAGAGAGCGCCAGCCCCAGCCCAGTGCCTTCAATACCAGCCATTTGCCGAGTGTTGTGCACACGGCTGAAGGGCAAAAATAAATTTTCCAGCTGCACGGGATCAATACCGATGCCGGTATCTCCAACAGCCAATCTCAGCAAGGTCTTGCTGTCTTGAATCTCTGCCGACACGGTTATGGTAACGCCACCCATCTCAGTATATTTAAGCGCATTACTGACCAGGTTTGCGATAATCTGCTTAAACCTGATGCGGTCGATAACAATAACTTCAGGTAGCAAACCATTGACGCGAGTCTCCAGCCGCAAATTTTTTCCGTCCGCTCGCACTCTAAAGCTTTCGACCGCCTCGCTGACCGTTGTGAGCAACGGTAAGGTCTCAAAATCAAGAGAGACCTCACCGGCCTCTGCCACAGACATGTCGAGTACGTTGCCAATAAGATCTTGGAGGTAGCGCGCATTCTGAGTTAACTGACCCCGCCACTGCTCTTGCTGCTGAGGGTTCGTTGTGCCCTTGGCCAATAGGTCGGCAAAACCGACAATGGCGGTCATTGGCGTTCGTATCTCATGGCTCATGTTGGCAAGAAAGTGCGTTTTCGCCACCGACGCAGCCTCAGCAGCCACCCTAGCCTCACGGAGTTGCTCGGCCTGTACTTCTAAAGCGTTGCGCGCCTCTTCAAGGTGCGCAACGGTTTTCTCAAGGCGACCCATTGCCAGTGCGGTATCGATACGTGTCGATGCTAATGAGGCTATGGTGGTGAAGAGACGTACATCCTCGTCGGTAAAAAAATTGGCGGCGTGATGCTCTGAATCGAGTACCCCTATGATTCGGCCTTCATGACTGATCGGCACCGCGAGTTCCGACAATCGAAAATCATCATCTTCAATATAACGCGGATCAAGACGGGCATCATCGATGCGCTCCACTTCGCCAGTTTGTGCCACGTGACCGACAATACCTTGACCAACGGGGATGGTTATTTCGTTAAATATTTCCCGGGCTGCGGGATTTTTGGGCCCGTGTGCTGCAACTTGCTTCAGCACCATTCCGTCGTCAGCTAGGAGATACACCACACAATCTTCGAAACCTAACTCAGCGATCGCTGTTTTAGCGATATTCCAAACGATATCCTCGAGCCTGGCCAGGCTGGATTGGCGCAGGGTGAACTTGTGCAGGATATCTAGATAGCGATTTCTGGCGATTTCAACACTGGATTCCGATGTTTTATCAGGGTCTTCAATCATTTAAGAGTTACGTTTATCACTAATTTGCAGATCAACAGCCGAGGGTGCCGCCACCGGAAAGACAAAACCAAGCGGCAAGATGCGACTCATAGTTACATCTGGTCGACTTTCTTTCTTCGCGTCAGCGCCACCGAATGTATTACAAGGCGCAACCAAACGTCGATCCCAAGGTTGTTCGTTTTGAAGCAGTCGCCCACACCGACCGCGTGGGGGTCCAATTTTCAAATGTGTAGCCCCCCTAAACGGAACTGGCTCGAAAAGGCGCATGAAAGACTCCCAATTAGACACACCCCAAACTAACCCGATGCTCAGGGGCTATCAATAAGAGCTTGGATCAACGGGATAATCGTTTTTCGAACCAAGATTACGGGGGCATTCGAATCGTCCCTTGAATAGTCATCAATAGCGATGTAACCGCCAATACCGCGCTCAACATCAATAAAACTAATAGCGCCAAAAGCTCCGGGATCGTCATAAACACCTGGGTTATCTGAAGAGATCCACCAACCCATGCCGTAAGGCGTGGGGTTTATCGATACCACACCGCCCCGATCAACCCGCATGCGATCAAGTGCAGTCTGAGTGAGTACCTGCTGATCGCCACAAAAGCCGCCGTTGAGATGAACCTGAAGTAACTTAGCGTAATCCGCCAAATTGGTGATAGCGCCTCCGCCGATATGGGGGTTACTTTGGCCAGGCAGACTTTCCACCGTGCCGTTGAAGCTGGTGTCGCCAAAATTAAGCTCTTGCCAGGGGTTGCCAAAGGTAAACACCTCGAGGCCGCAGGGCGCACCCAAGTATTGATCGACCAGCTGATTCCAAGTGGTATTGGCCGCCACCGAAGCAGTAACGCCCGCGGCCTGCCATTGGCTGCCACCATAATCAAAGCTATTCCCCGCGGGCTGACTCGCCGTAAGCTGGTTGGTTAACAGCTGCTCTCCGCAGGCCTCAAATTCGACAAAGTCAGAGGCGGCAAAGGTGCAAAGATGATTGAGGTCCTCAAGCGTCTGCCCAAATGGATTGCCGTAACTGTTGAGTGCTGAGAGGCCCGGAATACCTGTCGTATTGCTGACCATTTGAACAATGGTCCGGTCGGTATAAACGCCTTCGTAGGGGAGCATCGTACTGACCGGCTGGTCCACAGAAAACGAAACGTTAGAATCCTCATCAAGGGCGAGCAGGGTCATTACCGCAGGCACTTTACTGGTTGACGCCAACATCACCACAAGATCTTCAGTGTGGTCACCAAACGTTGCCGTATGCAATGTCGCGTTGGCATCAACCACAACGTAACTGATGCCATCAAAAACCGCACTGTCATCGAGAAATGCCTGAAAGGCACCGTCAACCTCAGAAAAATCAAGCCCGGCGACGGGCGGCTGCTCTTCACTTGGTTCACCTTGCACACCAGCGCGCAAACTTTGCACCTGACTTAGGAGCGCGGAAAAAAAATTGCTGGCGGCTGACACCGAATTTGCCATTGTTAGGAGGGCAATAATGAGGGCGCAGAAGCTGCCCCGGATTAGCCGAGATCGAGGCTTAAAAACCATACCTTTCACTCCTTAAAGTTGACCTGATAAACCGCTTTGATGTCTAAGCGACTATTACGAACCTTCAATCAGGCGCGGCCTCGAGATCTTCGCGAACATATCGAGCTGCCATCACGTAGTGAAAGCAAGACCAACAGATCGCCAGGGGTACTAAAATCAATAGCGCGTACCGCAAAGACTCCACACCATAGCTGGGCTGAAGTAGGTCACTGAGCAAGCCCACCGAAGAGGGGCCGGCACCCAGACCAATGATGTTAAGGATGAAGAACAAAATTGCCGAGGCAAGGGCCCGCATTTTTAAGCCCACTAAACCGTGAACGGTGGCAATGGTTGCGCCCAAATAAGCGTTAGCAAGCACCCCCGGCACAACAAGCATCATCAACGCAAAATAAGGATCGGAAGTCAGATAAATACCAAACTGAAACGGAAAAGAGATCAAGCAGGCCACCGCCGGCATCCACATGTACCAGCGCTTATC
>JAQXAF010000105.1 GCA_029253085.1 Luminiphilus sp.
GCTGGTGCATTGGGAGCAGAGATTAAGGGCGTTGATCTAGGACAAATATTGACGCCAGAAATCTCGATAGTTATTCGTGATTTACTCAATGAGCATGAGGTGCTTTTTTTTCGCCAGCAAGCCATCGAGCCAGCTCAGCAACGCGACTTAGCCGCCATTTTTGGGCCTTTGCAAACGCACCCAGCATACGGGACGGTTACGGGCATACCCGAGGTCATGATTTTAGAGAGTACTGTCGATAAGCCTTCTAAAATCGAAGTTTGGCACTCTGACATGACCTTTCGCCAGCATCCTCCTTCCGTCACCGTATTGCGCGGAATAGTTATTCCAAATGTTGGCGGGGACACGCTTTTTGCGAGTATGACCAGCGCCTATGATGCGCTGTCTGAAGGGATGAAAAATTATCTCGAGGGCCTTTTCGCGGTTCACGATTTCGCTCAGGGGTTTCGAGAGAGTCTGGCTGAACCCGGGGGGCGCGAACGCTTAGGAGATGCCCTCGCGGACAATCCGCCAGTGCGACATCCTGTCATTCAAATTCACCCTGAGACGGGTAAAAAAGTGCTCTTCGTCAACGCGTTATTTACCACTCACATTGAGGGTCTGCCGCCGTTGGAGTCATCCGCTTTGCTCGATTTTCTTTGTCAGCATGCAGCGCTACCGGAGCATACCTGCCGCTTTCAGTGGGCTCCTGACAGTGTGGTGTTGTGGGATAACCGCAGTACACAACACAAGCCCGTGAATGACTTTTTGCCCGCGCCGCGCTGCCTACATCGTGTGGTTAGTGAAGGTGATCAACCGTACTAGATCTTTAGTAGCGAGGGTCGGATCGCAGCTTCTGAATGTAGTGCGTGACATCGGTTTTCACTTCGGGGGCGAAAAGGTACAGGGCGATCAGGTTCGGTATGGCGATCACGAAAATCATGGCATCCGAGAAATCGAGCACGGCTTTCAGCTGTAACATGCATCCGATAACAATGAAGCTGCAGAACAAGAACTGAAAGCACAGTTGTCCCGCGCGGCTTTCGCCAAATAAATACGTCCAACCTTTTAGCCCGTAGTAAGACCAAGCCAGCAGGCTGGAGAAAGCAAACAATAAGGCCGCGACGGCAATAACATAGGGTGCGAAATCAAAGTGCACCGCGAAAGCTGCCGATGTGAGCTCAATACCAGCAACTTCAGTACCCATCAGGCCATTGGGAATGGCGCTGGTGAGAATGACCAACGAGCTCAAGCTGAGAATAATCACGGTGTCGATAAAGGGTTCTAACAGTGCGGTAATACCCTCAGATGCCGGTTCATCGGTTTGAACGGCCGAGTGGGCAATAGACGCCGACCCCAACCCCGCCTCATTAGAAAACAAGGCCCGCTGAAAACCGATCACCATGGCACCGAGCGCACCGCCGGTTGCTCCCTCGCGTGTAAATGCACCTTGCATCACTGCTTGCAGGGCGCCCGGGATATGTTCAGCACTTAATCCAATCACGATCAGAGCACTAACAATATAAATGCTGGCCATAAATGGCACGAGAACTACGGTGACTTTTGCGATGGAGCGAATGCCGCCAATAACGACCAGTGCAACAACAATGGCGAGTGCGAGACCAAAAAACCAACCACGATCACTGAGCCAGCTAGCGTCTCCTCCGGTGATTACCAGGAATTGTGTATAGGCTTGATTGGCTTGGAACATATTGCCAATACCAAAGCCCGCGATAACCAATGCGAGGGCATAAAAACCGCCCATAAAGCGGCCCAGTCTGGGCCATTGCCTGTGTTGAAACCAGTATTCAAGGTAGTACATGGGGCCGCCTGACACGCTGCCATCGGGGTTGTGCCGTCGGTATTTCACGCCCAGTGTACATTCCACCAGTTTGGTGGACATTGATAAGACGCCTGCTATTAGCAGCCAAAAGGCGGCACCTGGGCCGCCTAAGCTAATGGCCACGGCGACCCCGCCAATGTTACCAACGCCCACCGTCCCCGATACCGCTGTGGCGACAGCTTTAAAGTGGCTGATCTCTCCTTTGGCTTCTGGATCACTGAAGTCGCCGCGTACGTGGCGCATGGCGAGCCACAGTGCTCTAAAGTTGATAAATCGTAAGTACACGGTGAAATACACGGCAGCGGCTGCAAGCCACAAGACAATGAGGGGCAACTCGTTATCACCAATGGGAACGGCATAGAAAACAAAACCGGATACTGCTGAAGCAACGGGTGCGAGAAGTGCCTCTACCGTTGCGTCAATTCCTAGATCAGCCATCGAACTCTTCCGTAGTCAGCAGGCGTCGAGGGTCGCTCGTACCGTAGGAATTTGCAAGGGCAAGCCTATGACTGAGTTGTGCCCGTCTACAGCCTATCCAATGTGATCATGGTGCTGGGGTGTAAACCTCAGGCGTTCAGAGTTTTTAAGTCACATCAGATCTTAAATGCTGAATACAAAAACCGTGAAAACTGCTTCGAGGTAAAGCCTAGCAATACAATTTAAATCGAGCGCAAAAAAAAGCCCGCTGATCAGCGGGCCCTATTATTTCTGTGCATCTCACATGGAGATGTCGACTGCGTAGCTCACGACAAACTTGATTTGATCGTTGTCGTAGCCCCCATCAGCCGCCGGACCCTCGACGTCGGTCGAGCTCATCATAAAGGCGAAACCATCCTTGGCCACGCTAATGTTGTAGTCATAGTAACCACCCGTGGTGCCGTTGAAAGCCTCAGCAAAGTCGCCATCGTGATATCCCACGTGAAGACCTATGCCTACGCCATTACTGATTTCAAAGCCGTAATCTGCAGAGACGTAATAAGTACTTCCCGCGTCAAAATCTTGGCCGGGGGCTTCGTCGGCTTCTGTGTTGGTTAGTACCCAGACGCCGCCGCTGAATCCACCGAAGCCAACCTTGGCGTAAACCTCACCGAAATCAAACTCAGCTTCCTTGTCGTAGTTGTAGTAGAGGTAACCCACATCCCAACTCACTCCCCCGGTTTCAAATGCGAATCCTGCATAGAGGTCATGTTCGTAGGAGTACACGTCTGATGGACCGTAGTTGACATTGGATACCCAAGTACCGGCGTAGAACCCACCATCCGATGCGTAATCAATACCGCCTTGTACCGCGGAGTTGTTCTCGGTTTGAGTCAGGCCTCGCCAAATGTAGTTGTTGGTCACAGCCGCGTTAGCGCTCCACTCACCGGCTTGCGAGGGTAGGGCTAGTGCGCTCAGCGATAAAACAGAAATCGCAGACACGGTTTTAAGAGATGAGCTGGGGGAAAACTGGAATTTCATAGTGGGTCCTCGTAAACAGCGTGAAAGAGTGAAACTTTGTGTTCGGGGGAGTTAAGCAACTCCCTTCGCGGCACACTGGGTGGATAGCATAGACCTTGCCAACTTTTTTAAGTGATTGATAAATAATGGTAAAGCTGAATTTTCTAAGCGTTTTACCCCACAAGTATTGTTGCGTTCCAGCGCCCTTTTAGGGCGAGGCTGCACCAAAATTGAGCGTCAACACCGCTCAGAGGGTGGCCCTCGCCCTGCCGTTTCTAAGTGCATGTCAGTAGCGAGGGTTGAGGTGAGTGATAAGCAGATGGCGATTGGTGCGAAGGAGAAGACTAAACCGCGAGTCTGTGCGTAATAGCCAAAACTGGATACCGATTTCACTCGGGAGAAGTCAATTGAAACGCATTATTTTGGGTTTAATTTTCACCTACTCAGCCAGTGCAGCGACCGCCGAGATAGATTGTCAGGCCGTTGTGGCAGCAACCTTGGAAGAGCTGGCTCTGGGAGCCACGTCACAGTGGACGGAAACCCATGCTGACTTAGCAAGGTCTGCGGCGGGATCGGCGTGCTTGAAAGCGGCGTCGGGCCGCTATGGCGAGGACGCGAGTTTGGAATCTGTTGGCGTGTCATCGGACACCCAGCGATCAGCGACCACCGATGGCAAGACAGCAGTGGGTCAGAGCGACTCACGCGGCGAGGAGACGGGTGGATTACGGTTTAAGCCAATGACGGGCTCGCCAACCCAAAAGCCTTATGAGCGGGCAAGATCTGTAGAGAACTAGCGCTGAGTTCCATACCGCGACGCACTGAGGCTAGGCCAATCGGGCCCGGGATCATTACGTCAATTGTGTACCACAACTTCGTAGCATAGACCCCAGCGAAAACCCGGCCGTGCTTGCTGCCGGGTATTGCTGAGACCTAGGGTACGGCTATCGGGCTACGATCGATTCGCCGGGGCTTGCAGCAACCCCGAGCTCAAAGCGATCGTTGTTCATAACCCCAACCCAGGCAGTGACGAAATCGTCGATAAACTTTTCGCTTCCATCTTTAGCGGCGTAAACCTCGGCGATTGCTCGAAGTTCCGCACTCGACCCAAACATGAGATCAACCGGCGTCGCCGTCCATTTTCGCGCACCGGTGTCGCGATCTGTGCCGACATATTGGCCTTCAAAATCACCAGAGGGCTGCCACACAGTTCCCATATCGAGAAGGTTGGTGAAGAAGTCGGTCGTTAACGTGCCTTTGCGCGCCGTAAATACGCCACTGTCGCCATTATCGCTGTTGCCACCCAGTACACGCAGACCTCCAACAAGCGCCGTCATTTGTGTCGCAGTCAGGTCGAGTTGATTCGCTTTATCGATCATCGCGTTAACGGGTGAAAGATAATTTGAGCTTGGGTCATAGTAATTGCGGAAGCCATCTGCTGTTAATTTTAAGTGAGAGAAGGATGCAACATCGGTCAACTCTTGGCTCGCATCCATTCGGCCAGGGTTGAAGGGCACGGTGACAGAGAAGCCCCCATCTGCTGCGGCTTTTTCGATCGCAGCGGAGCCTCCGAGTACAATAAGATCCGCCAGGGATACCTGCTTTCCGTCGTTTTGGCCATTGTTGAATGCTGCTTGGACTTTCGTGAGCTTTGCCAAGACCGTGCTCAGTTCACTGGGATTGTTGATTGCCCAGTCTTTCATGGGTGCCAGTCGAATACGCGCACCGTTTGCGCCTCCACGCATATCGCTGTTTCGATAACTTGCGGCTGAGGCCCAAGCGGTTCGAACCAGTTGGGACACTGAGGCATCGGTGGCCAAAATGGCACGTTTTAACGCGGTCGTATCAGCCGTTGATAGTAGTGGATGATTGACCTCCGGGATTGGATCCTGCCAAAGGAGTACCTCATTAGGTACATCGGCACCCACATAGCGGGCTCTGGGGCCCATATCGCGATGGGTTAGTTTGAACCAGGCTCGAGCAAAGGCGTCTTCAAACTCTGAGGGGTTAGCTAAAAATTTCTGAGAAATTTCACGATAGGCTGGGTCTACTTTGAGCGATAGGTCAGTGGTGAACATAATGGGAGCATGGCTTTTGCCCGCAACGTGAGCATCGGGTACCGTTTCCGCGCCGTTGCCATCCGTTGGAATCCACTGAACGGCCCCCGCAGGGCTCTTGGTCATTTCCCAATCGTAGGCAAACAGATTGGCTAAGTACATCATGCTCCACTGAGTGGGAGTTGCGGTCCAGGCCCCCTCAAACCCTGAGGTAATCGTGTCCTCGGAATGTCCCTTACCACAACGGTTTTTCCATCCAAAGCTCTGTTCTTCAAGGCCTGCACCCCCGGGCTCAACGCTGAGGCAGCCAGCGGGCTTGTGCGCACCATGAGCTTTGCCAAAGCTGTGTCCGCCTGCAATTAACGCCACGGTTTCAGCATCATTCATAGCCATGCGGCCAAAGGTCTCGCGAATATCATAAGCGGCAAGTGCGGGGTCGGGATTGCCATTGGGGCCCTCGGGATTGACATAGATCAAACCCATTTGTACCGCTGCGAGTGGATTTTTTAGATCGCGTTTTCCCGAGTAACGTTCGTCCGCCAGCATGACCGTCTCAGGGCCCCAATAGACCAGATCAGGCTCCCAATCATCGGCGCGTCCGCCTGCGAAGCCAAAAGACTTAAAGCCCATGTCTTCCATTGCTACGGTCCCCGCAAGAATCATTAAATCAGCCCAGGAAACCTGTCGGCCGTACTTTTGCTTTACGGGCCACATCAACCGTCGCGCTTTGTCTAAATTACCGTTATCGGGCCAGCTGTTGAGTGGCTCGAATCGTTGCTGGCCGCCGCCGGCACCACCTCGCCCATCGGAAACTCGATAAGTGCCTGCGCTGTGCCATGCCATGCGAACGAAGAAGGGGCCGTAGTGGCCGTAATCGGCCGGCCACCAATCCTGTGAATCCGTCAATGTGGCTCGTACATCGGCCTTGAGGGCTTCCATATCGACCGTGGCAAACTCGGCAGCATAATTAAAGTCTGCACCGTATGGGTTTGAGTCGGGATTGTGCTGTCGTAAAGGCGCGAGGTCGATTCTATCGGGCCACCAAAATGTGGGTGGCTTGGCAAAAGTATTTTCAGCTTGCACTGAACCGACTAGGGACGTAGATACCGCTATGGCGATTGCCAGAACTTTAAAGTTAAACATAGGGGCTGCCTCTTTTTCGATCGTTTAGTTATTAGGGAATCACGTGCCCTTGGCAAACCTATCAACTAATGTGCTGACAGATGGCTCGGCATATTTCTAATCTAGGCCCTCACAGTATGATCGGCCAATAGATTGTTTTAGTTTTTTCAATCGAAAAAATTGATCACTGATGACATTATCACGGCTTCTCGCCGCTCACCGAGCGCGACGTTTGATCGGCTTCAAAGGAAAGGTTATGAGCTATTTAGAGACTTATCAGGCGGCGCGGGACAACCCTGCAGAGTTTTGGTTGGGTAGGGCAGCGTTGATCGAATGGAGTGTCGTGCCCTCGTTGGCTATTGCCGAGGATGCCGCGGGCAATGAGCGCTGGTTCGCTGACGGCGTAATGAACACTTGCTTTAATGCCCTAGACCGGCACGTGCGCGATGGTCGAGCACAGCAAGCGGCTATCTACTACGATTCACCCGTGACGGGCGCTCAGGAAACGATTACCTATGCTGACCTTCTTGATCGCGTCGAGCGAGCGGCAGGAGGTTTGCAGCATCTTGGCGTCGGTAGGGGTGATCGCGTCATCATTTACATGCCGATGGTGCCTGAGGCGGTGATTGCCATGCTTGCCTGTGCGCGTCTTGGCGCGATTCACAGTGTTGTATTCGGAGGCTTCGCTGCACCGGAGTTGGCCGTGAGATTAACCGATGCAGCCCCCAAGCTATTAATCACGGCCACCTGCGGTATCGAGGTGGATCGGGTGGTTCACTATATGCCGATTGTCGATGCCGCCTTGGAGCTGACCGAAGCAACGGTTAATCACGTCATCGTGCTGGAACGCCCTGAATCCCCGTTAGCCCTAAAAGCAGAGCGTGATTTGACCTGGCGGAGCTTTATGCAAATAGGTGAGCCGGCGGTCTGTACGCCCGTTGCGGCGACTGATCCGCTCTATATTTTGTACACCTCAGGTACAACGGGTAAGCCTAAGGGTGTTGTCCGAGATAATGGCGGTCATGCCGTTGCACTCGCGTGGTCGATGTCGGCCGTTTATGACGTTAAACCGGGTGATGTTTTCTGGGCCGCAAGCGATATTGGCTGGGTGGTAGGGCACTCCTATATTGTTTACGCCCCGTTGCTGATGGGTTGCACGACGGTTTTGTACGAGGGGAAACCGGTGAAGACCCCCGACGCCGCGGCTTTTTGGCGCGTCGTGAGTGATTATCGGGTGCGAGTTTTGTTTGCGGCCCCCACGGCTTTTCGCGCCATTCGCAAGGAAGACCCCGCGGGAAGTGGATTGGCTGACTACGACCTTGAATGCTTACAGGCGTTATTTTTAGCCGGCGAAAGACTGGATCCGCCGACCTTGGGTTGGCTTGAATCGCTGATAGATTGCCCGGTAATCGACCATTGGTGGCAAACCGAAACGGGCTGGGCGATTGCGGGAAACCCCTTGGGCATAGAGCGCCTCGAGCCTAAGCCCGGTTCTGCAACTAAGCCGCTACCGGGTTATCAGATAGAGATACTGAACCCTGAAGGTTTGCCGCTGCCCCGGGGTGAGCAAGGTGCAGTTGTCATCAAGCGTCCGCTCCCACCGTCTTGTTTGCCAACGCTTTGGCGAGATCATGACCGCTTTGAGGCCGCGTATTTCAACACCTTCCCCGGTTATTATCTGACGGGGGACGGTGGATATGTCGACGCCGATGGCTATCTGTTCATCATGGGACGAACGGACGATGTCATCAATGTTGCGGGACACCGTTTATCGACCGGTGAGATGGAAGAAGTGGTCGCGGCCCATGCGGCGGTGGCCGAATGTGCCGTTGTCGGTGTTCGCGACGGGCTCAAGGGTCAAGTGCCTGTGGGTTTAGTGGTGTTAAAGGATGGGGTTGAGGTGGCAAAAACCACTATCGAGGACGAGTTGATTCAGCAAATGCGAGCGGCTATCGGACCGGTAGCCAGCTTCCGTCGTGTCCTTGTCGTCAATCGACTACCCAAAACGCGCTCCGGGAAAATTCTGCGAAGTACGCTGCGTGCCATCGCCGACGGTACGCCTTATGCGCCGCCCTCCACCATAGAGGACCCCGCCGTGCTGGATGAAATGACGGCCGTATTGGCGCAGTCATCATCCAGGTAATCGACGTTTTTTTACATTATGGGTGCCCCCAGGCTGCGGGTACTGGGCTCCTGCGTTTGGTCAACATCTCCTCCCTTACTCTAGCCCCGGCGAGCTGAGCTGGGTTATTCGAAATTGTAAACGTTGCGATGAGGTGCTCTCGAACCGCTGTGGCACTGCACGTGTGTGCCAGCTGCGAGATGCGTCTTGCTACTCGGTGGCTGCCGTCCTACAGTCAAGGCTGGGGCCTAACGACTCTGCGCGCGTCACCAAGGGCTAGATGACGTCGCTGGTTGATAAGGCTCTCAGTTGATAAGCGGTCTGGCGAAGTCGTAGAGCTGATTTACTGCTCGGCTTGTGGCTAGCCCATGTTTCGAAAAGCCGGAGAAAGTTGTATGACGTATAGCAAACCCGGAAGCGACGACGCGGTCGTTGCTTTCAAGCCTCAATACGAAAATTACATTGGTGGTCGTTGGGTGGCGCCAGTAGATGGACGTTATTTTGACAATATCTCACCGGTAGACGGTGAAGTTTTTTGCAAAATACCTCGCTCGAACGACAAGGATATCAATCTCGCGTTGGATGCGGCTCATGCAGCTAAGGATGCTTGGGGTTCAACCTCTGCAACTGAGCGCTCAAACATATTGTTGCAAATCGCCAGTCGAATGGAGGCGAATCTCGAGATGCTCGCGGTCGCAGAGACTTGGGATAATGGTAAGGCTGTTAGAGAAACCGTGGCGGCAGATCTGCCCCTTTGTATTGATCATTTTCGCTATTTCGCCGGCTGTATCCGAGCGCAAGAAGGTTCTATGGCGGTGATTGATGAGACTACGGTGTCCTATCATGTTAACGAGCCGCTGGGTGTTGTTGGTCAAATTATTCCCTGGAATTTTCCGCTGCTAATGGCTTGTTGGAAGCTGGGTCCCGCACTTGCGGCGGGTAATTGTGTGGTTATGAAGCCCGCGGAGCAGACGCCAGCATCAATTTGTGTATTGATGGAGCTGATTGGCGATCTACTGCCCGATGGGGTGGTGAATATTGTCAATGGTTACGGCGCGGAGGCGGGGGATGCTTTGGCGACCAGTAAACGTATTGCCAAAATCGCGTTTACCGGTTCAACCGCTGTGGGTCATCATATTCTTCGCTGCGCTGCGGAATCGCTGATTCCTTCGACGGTGGAGCTAGGGGGTAAGTCACCAAACATCTTTTTCCCCGACGTCATGGATCACGGCGACGAATTTGTTAGTAAGGCCGTAGAAGGTCTTGTCCTCGCTTTTTTGAATCAGGGTGAGGTTTGTACTTGTCCCTCCCGCGCGTTGATACACGAGGATATTTATGAGCCTTTGATGGCTATGGCAATAGAGCGAACTCAGCAAATTGTTCGTGGTAACCCCCTCGATCCCAATACTATGGTCGGCGCACAGGCCTCTAAAGAGCAATACGATAAGATCATGGCCTATTTGGAGATTGGACGTCAGGAGGGTGCCGAGATACTCACTGGCGGCTCATCGGAAACCGTTGAGGGGCTATCGGGTGGCTTTTATATCCAGCCGACCTTTTTCAAAGGCCACAACGACATGCGGGTATTTCAAGAAGAAATTTTTGGCCCCGTCGTCGGTATTACCACGTTTAAAACCGAGGAGGAGGCTTTAGCTATTGCTAATAACACCGAGTACGGCTTGGGGGCGGGTGTTTGGACTCGAGATACCAACCGAGCTTATCGGATGGCGAGAGGTGTTCAGGCTGGACGAGTCTGGATGAACTGCTACCACGTCTATCCTGCCCACGCGGCCTTCGGCGGCTATAAAAAATCAGGTATTGGTCGAGAGTGCCACAAATCCGCTTTGGACCATTACCAGCAGACCAAAAATTTGATGGTGAGCTACAGCGACAATCCACTTGGGTTCTTTTAACGGCGTCAAGTGCCTCGGCGGGGCGCAAGTTAACGATGGCCGCCTATGATGAACCCCTTAGTCGTGGTTGGCAGCTGGGGTAAAACGGCGCTATAGTGCTGCCGCAAAGAGAAACTATTAATTCCATAAGGAGAAGAACAATGTGGACCAAGCCTGAGTTTGTCGATTTGCGTGTTGGCTTTGAAGTGACCATGTATTTCAGCGTCCGCTGATACATGCTGGGCCGCTGACACCTAGCGGCCCGATCGTTTCGAACCCGTATTCCGAGGTGTGGCACGTTGAGAGTTAGAATACTGGGATCAGCCGCTGGGGGCGGGTTTCCCCAATGGAATTGCAACTGCCACAACTGCTCTGGCGTTCGCTCAGGCAGCATTTTAGCAACCCCTAGAACACAGTCTTCCATTGCGATTTCCATGGACGGAGTCGGCTGGATACTGTTCAACGCGTCGCCCGATTTGCGAAGCCAGCTTGAAGCTGCTCCACCGCTACAACCACGCAGTGGATTGCGGGATACAGGGATTCGCGGGATTGTGTTGGCGGACAGTCAAATAGACCACACCACTGGCATACTGATGCTTCGAGAAGGCTGTCCTCTGCAAATTTACTGCACTGATATGGTCGCTGAAGATTTGTCCACCGGTTTTCCAATTTTTCGTATGCTTGAGAGCTGGGATGGGGGAGTCGAACATCACGAGGTCCCTATCGATGGTTCGAGCTTTACGGTAGGCGGGGTCGAAGGTTTGTTGCTAACTGCCATTGTTCTCGATGGCAAAGCCCCGCCGTACTCACCCCATCGTCACGACCCCCATCGAGGGGATAACGTGGGTTATCTGGTCACTGACACAGTGGCGGGAACCTCACTCCTCTATGCCCCGGGGTTGGGTCAGATGACACCCGAGCTCGTAGCGCTCATGAAAACGACTGATCTTGTTATGGTTGACGGCACTTTCTGGTGCGAGGATGAAATGGCGCGTGCGGGGGTGGGCACCAAGCTCGCGAGTCAAATGGGGCATCTTCCACAAAGTGGGGAAGACGGTATGCTGGCTTGGCTGAAAACAGTTGAGCGGCCCCGGAAGATGCTGATTCACATTAACAACACAAACCCCATTTTGATCGAGGACTCCCCAGAGCGCACCGAAGTGGAGGCGCAAGGTGTGGAAGTCGCGGTAGACGGACTTGAGTTTGATGTTGAGGCTATGAGTGACGATCCGATAACAGGGGGAATTTCCGGCGATGTCGCCCTCTGATAACGCTGTGGCAAACGACGGCTGCGATCAGGCGCCTCTGAGTCGGGCCGATTTCGAAGCGCGTCTGCGCGCCAAGGGTTCGCGGTATCACATTCATCACCCTTTTCATAAAGCGATGTACGCAGGTGAGTTAACTCCCCAGCAAATTCGGGGCTGGGTGGCCAATCGTTTTTACTACCAAATAATGATTCCGCAGAAGGATGCAGCGATTCTGGCAAATTGCTCCGACCGAGAGACGCGAGTGAAGTGGATACAGCGCATTCTCGATCATGATGGCGCTGAGGGCGATGAGGGTGGTATTGAAGCTTGGTTGGAATTGGCTGAAGCGGTGGGACTTAAGCGTGAGGAGGTCACTGATCTTCGCTACGTACTCCCGGGTGTGCGCTTTGCCGTCGACGCCTACGTTAATTTTGCACGCGGCGCCACTTGGCAGGAGGCCGCCTGTTCATCGTTAACGGAGATGTTCGCGCCTGAAATCCATAGGTCCCGCCTCAATACCTGGCCGCAACATTACAGCTGGATAGACGAAAGTGGATTGAAGTACTTCCAAAAACGCCTTGGAGAGGCCCGTCGTGATGTTGAACATGGCCTAGACGTTACTCTCGATTATTTTAAGCATCGCGAACAGCAGGAAAAAGCGCTGGGTATTTTACAGTTTAAACTCGATATTCTATGGACAATGCTGGATGCAATGACCATGGCTTACGTGCACAACACGCCCCCGTATCACAGTTGTGATAACGGTATTCATTTGATACCTGGGTAACCAATATCTCGGAGCCGTCCTCTAGAAATGATCGATCCCGCATCAATACCTCAACTTAACAAACACTTCCGCCTTCAGTGGGAAGAGGCGCAAGGTTGTTATGTGCTGCTCTATCCAGAGGGCATGGTAAAGCTGAATGAAAGTGCCGGATTGATTCTGAATTGCGTCGATGGCACCAAGACCGTTGGGGCTATTATCGCCGAGCTTACCGGACGGTTTCCCCAAGTCGAGGGCATCGCCTCTGATATTGAGGAGTTCATGACGACAGCCAGTGCGCAGCGCTGGGTCGCGTTCTCCTGAGTTTTTAGTATGACGCTCCCTTCAGCGATTCCACCACCCTTATGGCTGTTGGCTGAGCTGACCTACCGCTGTCCCCTGCAATGCCCCTACTGCTCTAACCCAGTCGAGTTGGCCTCAGCAGGAACCGAGTTATCTACCGAAGATTGGTTTCGCGTGCTGCAACAAGCCCGCAAGATGGGCGCAGCCCAATTAGGTTTCTCTGGTGGTGAGCCCTTGGTGCGGCAGGATCTTGAATTGCTGGTGGCGGAGGCGCGTCGCTTGGGCTTTTACAGCAATTTAATTACTTCGGGGGTAGGCCTAACTAGCGACCGTGTCGGATCGTTAAGAGAGGCCGGGCTAGACCATATCCAAATTAGTTTTCAATCAACAGATAGTGATATCAGCGAACTATTATCCGGGAGTCGAAAGGCTTTCGCGCACAAGCTGGCAATGGCCGAGGCGGTAAAGTCGGCAGGCTATCCCATGGTGCTTAATTTTGTTTTACACCGACACAATATTGATCAGATCGAACAGATCATCGACCTGTCCCATGAGCTGGGTGCTGACTATGTTGAACTGGCCAATGCGCAATATCACGGTTGGGCATTGCTAAACCGTGATGAGCTCATGCCCAGTCGAGAGCAGCTTGCTCGGGCCGAAGCGGTCACCAACGCATGGCGGGAAGCGCATCCCAATGGCATGCGGCTCTTTTTTGTCGTTCCTGACTATTACGAAGAGCGCCCCAAACCTTGTATGAATGGCTGGGC
>JAQXAF010000110.1 GCA_029253085.1 Luminiphilus sp.
CAGCTTAAATTTACGGAGGCAGATGAACAATTTCGCGGCGAGGTCTCTGACTGGCTGATAGATAATTTGGCGGGTGATTTTTCTTCGATTCGTCACCGCGGTGGTCCGGGCGATGAGCATGTGTTTGTCGAAGAACGTAAAGCCTGGGAAGAGCGCCTAGCTGAGGGTGGATGGACCTGTATTGGCTGGCCAGAAGTCTGGGGCGGCAAGGGTGCAACCATCGAACAGCAGGTCATTTTTAATGAAGAGTATGCTCGAGCGGGTGGTCCCGGCCGTGTTGGTCATATTGGCGAAACCCTCACTGGACCGACCTTGTTGGCGTTTGGCTCTGAGGCGCAGAAGCAACGCTACCTCCCTGGTATTCGTGCGGGGAAAGAACTTTGGTGTCAGGGCTATTCAGAGCCCGGTGCGGGTTCTGATCTGGCCGCAGTGCGAACCCGGGCGGTTTTTGATGACAGTACCAAAAACTGGCGAATCACCGGCCAGAAGGTTTGGACGTCCCTCGCTCACGAGTCTGATTTCGTTTTTGTCCTTGCCAGAACCGACCCGGCTGAAAAGGGCCACAAAGGACTGGGCTTTTTTCTTGTCCCTATGAATCAGCCCGGTGTAACCATTCGGCCTATCACCCAGCTTACCGGCACGGCAGAGTTTAACGAGGTGTTTTTTGACGATGCGTTATGCAGCAGTGATGACATTGTTGGGGAGCCCGGACAGGGATGGAAGATAGCGATGGGGCTGCTGGGTTTTGAACGTGGTGTCTCTACCTTGGGTCAGCAGATGTTATTTCAGACTGAACTGGACGAGATCATCCGTATTGCCCGGGCAAATGGTACGGGTAACAACCCCGCGATCCGCCAACGCATTGCAGAGGCTCACATTGGTTTACGAACATTGCGCTATAACAGCTTACGTATGTTATCGGGTGGTGATGATGGCAGTTTGAATAGAGAGGCCATGATTTACAAATTGTGTTGGTCAAGCTGGCACCGTAATTTGGGCAAGTTGGCGATGGATGTGTTGGGCCCTGAGGCCGAAATTTTGGAGGCTGCGCCTTACGGCTTGGGCCGACTTCAGTCATTGTTTCTCTTTACCCGAGCCGACACCATTTACGGTGGTACTAATCAAATTCAGCGCAACATCATTGCCGAGCGCGCTCTGGGTATGCCCAGAGAGCCGCGTGGCGAGTCCTAGGAGAGCACCTATGAGCGCAACGATTCCACCCTATGTGCCAGGGCATCAACTGTTGGCAGGTAAAGCGGTTTTGATCACTGCAGCGGCTGGTGCTGGCATTGGTTTTTCCGCCGCTCAGCGAGCGGTCGAGGAAGGCGCCAGGGCTGTTGTTATTAGTGATGTTCATGAAGGGCGGCTCTCAGAAGCCACCGAAAGACTTCAATCGATCAACGGTCAGTGTGTTGTTCGTGGTTTTCTCGCCGATGTCACCGATGAAAATGCCGTCCAAAATCTCGTGGCATCTGCAGAGCAAGTGACGAATGGTGTTGATATTCTCATTAATAATGCGGGGTTAGGTGGCACTAAAAACCTAGTGGATATGACCGATGACGAGTGGCATCGGGTTATTGATATTACTTTGACCGGAACCATGCGAATGACCCGCGCGGTATTGCGGGTGATGCAACCACGGCAAAGCGGCGTGATCGTAAACAACGCCTCGGTATTAGGTTGGCGTGCTCAGAAGGAACAGTGTCATTACGCGGCTGCTAAAGCCGGTGTCATGGCTCTTACGCGATGTGCCGCTATGGAAGCAGCAGAGTTCGGCGTGCGTATAAACGCGGTCTCACCCAGTATTGCGATGCACGACTTTCTGCGAAAAACTACGCCGCCAGAACTATTGCAGGAGCTGGCGTCAAAAGAGGCTTTTGGACGGGCGGCTGAAGTTTGGGAGGTTGCGAATGTAATGATGTTTCTGGCGTCGGATTACGCGAGCTACATGACAGGCGAGGTGGTCTCGGTATCGAGCCAGCACGCCTAATATACTGAGGCAACGTGCTGTAGTCCTTAGTAACAAAATATAGGGGGGAGTAAACGATGAGTGAAGCCAAGTGGGATCGAGAGGTCGATGTCCTCGTTGTTGGCACTGGCAACGGCGCGCTGACGGCTGCCCTGTGTAATTGGGAAATGGATACCGAGGATGTCTTAATTATTGAGAAGACTGACAAGGTCGGGGGCACAAGTGCGACCTCTGGCGGGGGTATCTGGATTCCCGTCAACCACTATGCGAAGGCCTGTGGTGCGGATGATTCCGCAGAGGATGCAAAAAAATACCTGATGGGTACATTGTTCGGTGAGGATGTACCCGAGGAAATGATTGATACTTACATCGAACAGTCGCCAAAAATGCTGAAATTTTTGGCCGATCGTACGGATGTAATCTACGAATCACTGGAGCACTACCCAGACTATTACACGAATTATGATGGCGCGAAGTCAGGCCATCGCTCCCTTGAGCCCAAACCCATTGCCATGTCGGAGTTGGGGGATGACTGGAAAAATCTGCGCTGGACCCA
>JAQXAF010000117.1 GCA_029253085.1 Luminiphilus sp.
CAGAGGCGCGCAAAGTGCACCGTAAAGAGCGGTTGCAGCTGACCGATGAGGTTACTCAGGATCTTATGCCTCGGGCTTTTACCCGAGCGCGCAGTATTGAAGCGATGGTTTTTGAGAAAGATGGCTGGTTGTGGGTAAACAATGCCAGCGCCCCCCGCGCTGAAGACTTTCTTTCGGCGTTGCGTGAAGCGCTGGGCAGCTTGCCTGCTGTGTTGCCTGTGACGCGGAAGAATCCTGCCGCAGTAATGTCTGAGTGGTTACTGCACGATCAGTTACCCGAGGGTTTTGAGTTGGGTACCGAGGCCGACCTCGTTGAGCCCGGAGAGGAGGGCGGTGTTGTTCGGGCGCGCAGTATGTTGCTGGATTGTGACGAAATTAGAGCGCATATCGAGTCGGGTAAACAGGTCCAGCGCTTGGCTTTAGCTTGGCAGGGACGGCTGGAATTTGTACTCGGTGCCGACTTAGTTATTCGCCGCCTGAAGTTTGCCGAAGCCCTGACAACAGCGCACGACGATATCAATGAGGATCCTTTGGCCAGACGCGACGCCGATTTCTTGCTGATGAGCGAAACCTTGGCAGAGCTCTGGCCGGCATTGCTGCAGGCGTTTGGTGGGCTCGAGGCATGAGCCAGAATTCAGACCCTAGCCCGGGCCGCTATCGGCATTACAAAGGGGGGGCTTACGAGGTTTTGGGGGTTGCTACGCACTCGGAAACAGAGGCGCGTCACGTGGTCTATCGGCCGCTCTATGGGGAAGGTGCTTTGTGGATAAGGCCGCTGGAAATGTTTGTCGAGTGGGTTGATGTCGATGGCGAGCGAAAACCGCGGTTTGCCCCCGAGGGCACGGTGGCTCCATAACCCGACGGTTTTTCTTAATGTTGCCCTGAGATGCTTTAGGGCCAGTGCCGAGAGTCCGTCAATTGTGCGGATTCAGAAATCAGCCCAGACTTGATCGAACATTAGGCCGTACCTAAAACGCGACTTCCCCCGTCAAGGTGGGCGTTGCCTTGCTGGCCGTAAAGGGTTACGCCCATGTCATTGCCACGAACAATATTAATGGCCTGTTGGGTGCGGTCGCGCAGTGCCGAAATTAACATGCCATTGCGGTGATTTAGAGTTTTACAGCTCTCTCCGGCGACCCGAATGGTGGAGGCAAGCTCGACCCCGGTGGCCCGCTGGCCTGCACTCAGTTGGGGATGACTGGCCACAGCCTGAAGATTCTGGCTGATACCGTCGGCTTCTCGGGCATTTTTCGCTGTCATGTAGCCCTCTAGGGCGTCGTTTTTATCGGCGATCGCAGACTCTAGTCGCTCAGCATCACTATTCACCAAAGCGTCATGCTCTTCTTCGAGGGCATGCAGTACCCGGGTGAGTGCTTCGGCTTCGCGCGCCAAAGTATCGAGCCCCGGCGCTCTGGTATTTTGTTCAGCCATAGCCAGCATTAGACCAGCTCCTCTTCCTGACGGATCAATGCGTCGGCAATTTGCCCTGCGTCTATTTCATACTGCCCGTCAGCGATGCGCTGACGAATAGCCTCAACTTTTTCCAAGTCGACGCCGTTGGCCGCGCGTACATCGTCGGCCAGTGCGCTTAGCCGTGTTGCGGTATCAGTGAGCTCTACACGGTCGTCGCCCAGCACGCTGGGGGTCGCGGTTTCTGTCGCTGTGCCGCGGCTTTCGTCGCTGCGTGTGCCGGCTGCACGACGATCGTTGTCAATGCGACTAGGACTTCCTGTGCCGGCTATGTCAATTGGTGCCATGGTTTACTCCAAGGTGCTCAAAGCACGTCGAGCGGTTTTTCTTACCCCAATGAGCGGCGGGATATCAGAAAACTTTAGGTTTATTTGCAATATTATCACTGTCTGCTCTGAGTGTGGGTCATTGGATAATGATCGAGCCATCGGCGGTTACCACGCCCTCGACTCGGGCACCTGATGTTAGGTTAGACACCAGCACGCGGTCGCCGGCACTGCCTTTAGCCAGCGCTTTACCTTGCATACTTACCCGCAACCCTCCTCTACCGCTAATAATATTAACGGTTTGCCCACGTTCGACGAGGATCGGGGCCACGAGGTCGTTGAATTTGAGGGGGCTACCGGGGTCGAGATTACGCCGTGCCTCCATGCCCAGCAAGTCTTCAACTTCGGTGATGATGCCGCCATATTCTTGGGTGATACGCCGCTTTTCGAAGACAATGTCGTTATTTCCGATGAGATCGCCACGCCGCAGCGCTCCGGTCAGCACCGGTATGACCTGATTAGCTGACACCTCTCCGCGAACATAGAGTGTCCAGATTTCCTCCCCTGGACAGCGTACGCCCACACTGACCGATCCAAGGGCGCGTTCACTGTTGGTAGGAAGTGCTTCAAGGGCTTGGGTGCAGTTGGCTAGGGCAAGCCTGGCATCGAGTGGTCGCACCCGCACATCAATATGTTCATAGCCCTGTGCCGCAGCACGAGATTGCATCGTGATTGCTGCAGTGCTCGCAATATCAGACAGTGAGTGGTTGCCACTGTCGGCTTGGCTAATCGCTGCAGTAAAAGTAAGGGCGCCTATCAGGGCGTACCGCCAATGTTTTGACATTTCCCACCTCGTTAATTGGGTTTCCCAGTAGCCATGCAAATGGAATGCCAACTTTTTAATGGCGCCTTCGCCCTTGTAATCATCATTGAGCCTATTAAAGCGCAGGTACTCACTGATCGATCACTCACGCCAGAGGCGGCAATGCTTGCCGTTTTATGGGTTCTAGATTGCCGCTGACCGGGCGCCAAAAACCCGTCACCTGACAAAATCGTAATTAAACTGCTGATTTAATTCATAATTTTTAATTGGCACGAGTTTTGAATGGCGCATTGTGAACACAGGGAGGCTGAATCATGGCTGGATTTGATAACGCATTAGGAATATCGCCACAGGTGCTGGCGCTGCGGTCGCAGCGAATGAACCTCTTAAGCGCGAACATCGCCAATGCAGAAACGCCCAATTACAAAGCGCGGGATATTGATTTTCGTGCTGCACTGACGCAGGCAAGCAGCAGCCAAGAAGGTACGCAACTCCGGGCAACCCAAGCCAAACACATGACGGGCTTTGAAAATCAGATGAGTGTCGATGCCGAAATTAAGTATCGCCAGCCTAGCAGCCTGCAGGAAAACGGTAACTCAGTGGAGTCCCATCGGGAGCACGCTGAATTTATGGATAACGCCCTTAAGTATCAGGCCAGCTTGAATTTGCTGGACTCACGCATCAAGGGTCTGCGCGCGGCCATTAAAGGAGAATAACGATGAGCCTCTTTGACAGTATGAACATAGCCAGCACCGCGCTATCGGCACAAACCACGCGGATTAACACCATTGCATCCAACATGGCGAATGCGAATACCGTGGCTTCCAGTGCTGAAGACACCTTCAAGGCTAGGGCACCCATTTTTCAGGCGGTTTTAGAAGGCGAGTCTGACCAGTTGGGGGTGCGAGTAAAAAGCATTGAAGAATTAGGTGGGGAGGCACGACAAGAATTCGAGCCCGCTCACCCCCTCGCTAATGAGGAGGGCTTTATTTTCAAGCCCGACATCGATGTGACACAAGAAATGGCCAATATGATGTCGGCATCGCGCTCTTTTCAAAGCGCTATTGAAGTCATCAATACCTCCAAACAGTTGGCGTTGCGAACGCTGACCTTAGGCAAGTGAGGGGCGGATTATGACTTTAACCGCACTTAACAACCCCGCTGACTCTGCTTCGATTTTTGAATCATTAAACCCAGCGCGAGCGGCTGAGAAAGGTAAGGCCGGCTCTGCTGAAGAAATGGGGTCTGAAGAGTTTCTACAATTAATGATTGCTCAGCTGGAAAATCAAGATCCCACGAAGCCCATGGATCAGATGGCCTTTATGAGTCAGTTGGCCCAATTTACTCAGGTATCGGGTATTCAGGAGTTGAATGAAAGCTTCTCAGGTCTGACGGAGACGCTGACTGGGCAGCAGGCACTGCAGGCCTCGCAGATGGTGGGACGTAGCGTTTCTACCAATAGTAACGTCGGTAATCTGAGCATCTTAGGCACCAACAACGCAGGCGACCCTGTAATGCGCATGAGCGCGTCGGTCGATATGGGCAACAACGCCTCCGGCGGCAGCTTTTTTGTTCAGGACATGAGCGGGCAGCTGGTTTTCTCAGGCACCTTGCCACCGGGCTCCGGCACTTTGCCTGTGGTTTGGGATGGCATCGATGCCGAAGGCAATGCTTTGCCCCCAGGCCAGTACCGCATTTCAGCTGAAGTAGAGCGTAATGGCGCAAACCAAGCCGCCCCCGTTTTTGCTCACGAGCAGGTTGTATCAGTCGCAATTGGCGCCGGTAATACGGTGACCTTAAATCTCGCCAATGGTCAGTCCCTTGGCATTAACGAAGTGAAAGAATTTTTTTAAAGCAAAACTAAAGAGGGTCACACCATGGCATTTAGTACCGCTATTTCCGGCATCAAGGCAGCACAAGCTAACCTCGACGTCATTAGTAATAACATCGCCAATGCGAGCACCGTGGGTTTTAAAGCTTCTCGCGCTCAATTTGCTGAAATTTATGCCAGCTCTGTGTCAGGCGGTAGCAATGCCGGGCAGGGAGTTGAACTCACCGAAATCCGTGCTGAGTTTTCTCAGGGCAGTTTAGACTTCACGGGCAGCGGCCTTGATCTGGCGATCTCGGGTAATGGCTTTTTTATCGTGTCAAACGATGGGGCATCTGAGTACACCCGGGCCGGTTCCTTTCAGGTTGATCGTGACGGTTACCTTACGAATGAAGCTGGTAACCGTTTGCAGGGCTATCAGGGCAACACCGATGGTGTCATTACGGGGGAGCTGGGCGATCTGTTTATTGACACTACTTTGGTAGACCCCAAAGTGACCTCCAAAGTAACAATAACGAGTAATTTAGACTCTCGACAGGCTGCACCGACGACAACGCCCTTTGCTTCTACAGACCCAACTTCTTACAACAGCACAACCTCTTCGACTATTTACGACAGTCTGGGTAATTCCCACGTGTTGCAGCTGTATTACGTAAAGACCGCTACAGCGAATACCTGGGATGTCTATACGTCGGTCGACGGGGGCACACCACCCGCTGCCACACAAATCAGCTTTGACCCCGATGGAACGCTTGCTGCGGCATCGGCGAACTCTATTGCTATTACAACACCCGCGGCTGAACTGTTGTCGGCGTCAGGTGTTGCGACCGGAGCCGCTGACCTGACTTATGCGGTCGATATTTTGGCCACAACACAGCTTGGCAGCGACTTTTCCGTGAACTCCACGATTCAGGACGGTTATGGCGCAGGCCAGCTCATTTCTTTTGAGTTTGATGATTCGGGCACAGCGTTTGCGCGCTATACCAACGGCCAGTCACGGGCCATTGGTCAAGTGGCTCTTGCGAGTTTCCGCAATAATAACGGCTTACAGTCCGTCGGCGGCTCTAACTACGTTGAGAGCTTTGGTTCGGGCGGCCCAAATATTGGCGTACCCGGGAACTCGGGTCGCGGTGATATTCAATCTTCTGCAGTTGAGCAGGCCAACGTTGATATCACCCAGGAGCTGGTGAACTTAATCGTCGCCCAACGTAACTTCCAGGCGAACGCCCAGGTTATCTCAACGGAAGATCAGGCCACCCAGGCCGTGATCAACCTTCGGTAACTAGGCGTTAG
>JAQXAF010000126.1 GCA_029253085.1 Luminiphilus sp.
TGGAGTCTTTTCAGCCTTCTGTTTGGCATTTCTTTTTGGCTGCAGACTCGGATAGCTCTGCAACCCTGGCGCCTGCTGCGGCGCTATGGAGCCCTGCTGCTGTTTGGCTGCTGCCACGCTCTATTCTTTGAGGGTGACATTTTAATGCTCTATGCCGAGTTTGGCGTGTTGTTGTTGCTAATGCACAAATGCTCAACTCGGATTTTGGTCGTGATTGCCACCGCACTGCTGCTGATTTTCCCCCTCGCCCACTACGCGACGCCAGATCGCGGATTCAGTGATACGGCAAGCACTGTTACCGAGGCTAGGCAGTGGTTGGAAGAAGATCGCGAGGACGGTTTATACAACACAGGATCTCTCGATGAGATCTTTGCAGAGCACGCGAGCTACCTACCTGAAATTCCCTGGCAAGACTACCAATGGCCCGATTCGGGATGGGCGGTATTTGCGCTGTTTTTATTGGGCTTTTGCTTTGCTCGAGAGGGCGGCTTGCAGTGGTTTTCCCAAAGACCGGAGCGGGTGTTTAACACAGGCCGTTGGATGTTCTTGCTAGGCCTGAGTGCTATGGCGATCGAGAGCTGGATGACCCATGCATTGGGTTATCGCGTTTTCGGCGACACCGCCTCCGGTGGCGCTACGCAGCTTATGGGAGACCTCATATTTCTGTTCGGCACATTGCTCCTGACCGCCGCGTGGTTTTGTCTAATGCATAGTTTTGCCACCCGTTGTCCCGACTGGTGGATAGTGCGCGCTCTGGAGGCGGCTGGGCGAATGAGTCTGACGACGTATCTTGCCCAAACGCTGATCTTCACAGCACTTTTCTACGGTTATGGCTTGGGCTGGGCCTATTGGCTGGGACCAACGGCTGTCACTGGCGTCGCCCTCATAATTTTCATGTGCCAAATTCTGTTTGCGAAGTTTTGGTTTTTACATTTTGTAATTGGGCCCTTTGAGTGGCTTTGGCGACTTGCCACAGACCTTCGTCTCCCGGCATTGCGGGTAATGCCAGGGCAAGGTCTAGGCCCTTAAAGCGGCCCTCAAAAAATGCCGATGCTGTTGAGACCCCTCGACTGTCTTTGGGGTTCTGACAGATAGCAATCCCGCCTTGGTGGTTGGGTATAAAAAGCGTGTCATTGAGCCCCTCGGCCAGGCCGCAATTTCGATACTTTAGTGCCGCCTCTTTGAGCCGCCATATTCGGTAAAACAGGTCTGCTGCTGTTCTGGGGTCTGCTTGCTTCAGAGCCGTTGTCTCTGCGTCAGTAAAAAGTGCGTCCGCTACGGCGAAAATATTTTCCCTTTCGTTGGCAATTTCCACATCAATGCCAATTTTTTTAACACCTGGGCTGACTGCATAAATGGCGTGTGTCCCCGATGAGCTGACGCTTATGCCACGATCACTCGTCGGGTGACAATGGCTAGAACCCGGCTTGGTGGGTGTAGCCATAGCGCCACAATCTTTCCCACGAAGCCACCGTAAACAAGCCCGTCGCTGTACAAAGGCGCCTCGCGCGCCGGGCGCATGGAGTTCCTGCGCTCGTTGACGCTCTGAGATGCTTAACTCGGCGAGACAATCTCGCTGAAAGGAACGATCGTCAACATAACGCCACAGGTAAATGTCGACTGCATAGTGGCCGGCCTCTAGGGTGCCTCTGCAGCCTAGGTGCTTGAAAGCTTTAGCCAGATCAGGGTTGAACGCCCTCAAAGTGATTGCTCCAAATTGACTGGGCTACCGGCATGAACCCCGGTGGTCAACGTCATGCCTTTCATTACTAGGCCTAGACTCTCAACGGTCGTTTGGGGTTCTATTACAGCACCTCCCATCACCGTGGCGCCAAAATTAATAGCGCTTTTTGACTTGATGACAGTTTGTTTTATTGACAGAAGGCGATGCTCAAAGCTGTGCAGTTGCAGCTGGCCCTGTAGGACACAGTTATCGCCAATATCGACCGCATGCCAATCGAAGGCCTGCAGAGGTTCGTGGATTAGCGTATTTCGGCCAATTCGGCAGCCAAAGGCCCTCAAGAAGGGGTTGGCTAACACCGTGCCTCCTAAATGCCGCAATGTGGGTCCCGACCATTTGAAAAAACAGTCTTGGGCTAGAAAATAGGTGAAGTGCCGCAGCGACCAAAAGGGTGTTTGGTGGTCTTTCCCCCAGTGTTTTGGCACCAAAATCTTCTTAATACTCAGGGCCAAAACTTGCAGACACAGCGTGGCTGCAACGACGGCCGCCAGCGACTCTAAAATTGCTGGAAAGTTTAAAGTCTCTACGGCCAGAAGCATCAGGGCCAAAATGAGTATGGGCATAGCGGGAATAAGGGCGACGCCCACCAGGTCGCCAAAGAAAATCCGCAGTGTAAACAGCGACCAGGTTGGTATTTCTGTGCCTGCAGTTTGACCCTCAGGTTGGGCAAATTCGATGACAGGATTGCCGGCGAGAACCGTCACTGTGGGCTCTGAGATTTCTGGGAGACGGCGAAACTGGTGATCGCCTGTGGGTGTGCTGACTCCTAGTAGAAGTTGATCTGGCAGGGTGCCAGATTCAGCCACACTGTTATTGCCTAAGAAGGTGTTGTTTCCAAAATTAAGGGGTCTTAGGTAAAGGTATTCACCTTCATCGTCGAGCATGTTGCTTCGGCAACCGTTGGCCATAAAGATATTGGGTTGGCTGGTGAGCAGCTCCGGCACAAGGTTGACCATAACGTCGCATTCGCTGGCGCCGGTGTAACCGTAATTGACGCCTGCAAGGCGTCGTAAATATTGACCCGTTAAGGTCCAAGTCCACAGGCGTTGTATTTGGTTCATCTTCTCCTGTCGGTAGCGCAGCATCACGGCCGCGAGGCTAGATCCTTCCAATACGCCCGGCTTGTAGGCAGTCACTCTTAGGAAGAGGCAAGTCAGAAATGAGGTGACTAAAAGTGTGAGCCAAGCGGCAAGGATGGCGCTGAGGAAAAAGTCCGAAAGCAGCTGAAACAAGGTTGTGGCATTTGTGTTCGTTGCGTTGGCGTAGTCACCTAGCAGCCATTGCGAAATACCGCTAAAAATTAACGCAGCAGGTAGGACAAACAGAAGGCACTCAATAAAAAATTGTACGGAAAGTCCCTTGATTTCGGAAACGTATCGGCCGGCGGAGGGAGGCATTAAAAGGCGGTTACGTTGCAACGGTAACCGGCTGCCCACTGGGTCGACATTGACGCCGTCGATTATCTTAAAATCACCAACGGTGGCACCTTGTCGAGCCGCACTGAGGGGGGTGAGCCAGCAGCCTTGACCCAGGGTGACACCCGGGCCAATCAACGCACGCTGTCCCACCTTGGTGCCCGCGCCCACGATAACTTCATCTACAATAAGCAGATCACCCTGCCAGCGCTGGCCGCTGAGTTGAGCGCCGCTTTGCACAATGACACCGTCATTGAGCGTTAGCATGGTTAGGGGTCCCAAAAATTCGGTGCTTTGAGAAATATGCGTGCCTTTACCAATATCAGCCCCTAGCATCCTTAATAGCCACGCATAGATTCCGGGCGCTCGTAACCACCGACTCATCGGCTGCAGTACCATCCGCTGCTGGCTGTCCAGCCACCAAACTTGCCAGTGCTCCCGACTCCACTTTTGATAGTGACCGCTTTCAATATCGGTCGACTTGGAAAGCGCCCGCAAAACGGAAACCCAAGCCAAATTTAGAAACGGAATGCCTAAGTAAAAAACAAAGGCGAGTAAGGTGTAAATAATGAGTGTTCTGGCATCTCCATCGAGGAAGGTCACCTCAGGGTCGCCCCAGGCTAGCAGTAGGACCAAGCCCGATAATGTGGGTAGGCGTAGTACCAAAATGCCCAGGGTCTGCAGCAGCGTGAAATGCCTAGGGCTTAGTTTCTGCCTCGTCGATTCTTTAGAAGATGCCCCGGCAGATTGCCGCAGGGTTACCTGCGCTTCCGGGGTGTCAGAGATTTGGCTCAAGGGGAGTTGGGCGGCAAGTCGGGGTGTGCGAAATTCGGTTAAAAGGTCACGAACAGATACGTGATAGCCCGCCTGGCGTAGGGCCTGGGTGAGCTTTGCCATGGCAATAGAGTGCGCTCCCCAATCGATAAAATCATCGTCCCAATTTAGTGTTGCGCCCAGTATTTCGCGACAAATATTTAACACGCCTTTGCCCTGAGTCGGCTCAATTTGCGTGCTGTTCTGCTGCAGTATTTCGTTAGTCGCGGGGGCTTCTTTATTTGAAGGCATTGAGGGTAGCTGCTGACGGTCTATTTTTCCCGAAAGGGGCTTCAGGACAAACTGGGGCACGAGAAAAATTCTTGAGGGTACTGAGTGCTCAGGAAACTGCTGCCGTAGTTCTATGTGAATGGAACGTGCCCAATCCGCTGGAGCGAGGAGTGTGGCATTATGCTTGAGATCCACTGGCGAGCGGTTCGGTGCGATGACAAAGGCGATGAGCTCATCATTGCGGTAGTCGATGACTGCTGTATCAATATCATCAATAGTATCTTGAAGAAATGACTCGATGCCCTGTGCTTCTACGCGGTGACCCCGGACTTTGATTTGCGTATCGAGACGCCCCAGAAACTCAACCTGTCCTGTAAGGGGGTCAATACGGCAGCGATCGCCAGTGCGGTACAGGCGGCCATAATCTGCGTGCGCAATAAATCGCTCAGCTGTAGTCTCCGGTTGATTGCGATAGCCTTTGGCGAGATGGCAACCCCCAATACAAAGCTCTCCGATTTCACCCCATGGTAAAGCTTGATCTTTATCAGGTTCAATAATGATGTAATCGACCCCCGGGAACGGTGAGCCTATGGTGACAGGTCTGCCGGGGCGCAGTAGCTGACGGCTGGTATCGGTGCTGGCTTCAGTTGGGCCATAAGTATTGATGATTTGTCGTCGTGATCGAGACCAAGGCTCCACCAAGTTGGCAGGAAATGCCTCGCCTGCAGGAATGACATAGCGACAGATCGGATAGGGCAGATCATATTCGGGGGCATCACTGAGGGTGCTCAGCAAAACAGGTGGGCAAAATAGCGCCGTGACTTCTTGCTCTCGCAATATCGGTACGAGGTCGGGCCCCGAGCGCACTTCGTCTTTGGTCAGCAGCACCACGGCTGCACCGGATACCCAGGCACTGTAGAGCTCTGAAATGCTTCCGTCGTAGCCCAGCGATGAAGTGAGCGATGTAGCGTCGACCCCGGCCATAAAATCAAAAAAATACGCGTAACTTCGTGCTAGATTTATGTAGCCTCTATGCGGGCACTCAACGCCTTTGGGTTGGCCTGTTGTCCCGCTGGTATAAAACACCGCGGCCAAGCGGTCCTCTGGATTATCAAGCCAGGCAGGGAGTGCCCGTTTAATCGTGGCGTTTTTTAAGACCAGGCCAAGGTCTAATAGAGGAAGCCCACTATGCTTTGGATAATCATCATTGCTGATCAATAGGACTGGGCCGGCATCCTCCATCATTTGTTTTTGCAGCGAGATGGGTGAAGCTGGATCTAAAAACAACTGGGTGGCCCCAGCTTTTAGAATCCCTAAGTGTGCAGCAACAATGTCGGCGCAGTTTTGTTCCATAGATACTGCAACGATCTGATCTGGCCCGTTGACATAGGGGGCGATTGCGGCTGCGATTTGTTCTGCTCTGTGGTTGAGCGCTTGATAAGTTATGTGCTCGCCAGTCGCTGGTACCTGCAGGGCGGTAAAGCTGGGGTAACGCGCTGCACTGCGCTCAAAAATCTCATGTAACCAATTCACGCCCTTTTGATGTTCCGCCCGAATCCACAAGTTGCCGGCAGGTTCATCTTTAAGACAGTAAAGATCTGAATTGGGACTGGGCTTTGTGTGCTCAAGTGCTCGACGGTACCGCCACCACGCTAATGATGACAGGCCCAGCATGCCCAGTAGGGTCGCAGCGGATGTGAGCAACATAGAGACGTGCTAGCCGGGTGATCCCTGAAAGTAACCCTCCAGGGTGCCGCGGCGCCGTACATCGAGGGTGACACAGTGAAAGCCACCCCCTAGCATACGTGAGTGACGAAGTTTCACGGGCTCAACGTTCATACCCTTGCTTTCAAGTAGGGCAATTAACTGGTGCTGATCGCTGTCGACGACCACCGTGTCGGGATCAATGCTAAATAGATTCATATCGATCCATTCACTACCAATGGCTTTATGCAGATAGTCAGCACTATGACGTTCTTGATTTTCCATGGGAGGGCTATAAATCACCTCCCACTCTTTCAGGAAGTCTGGGAGTGTCTCGTCTGAAAGTCGCTCCGGGTTTGCCAACACCAAACCTGGTCGCAGAGCAACGAGAGTGGAGTCAATATGGCTGCCAAAATAAACGTCTTTCATGAAGTGTACGCGGTACTGATCCCCTAGCATGGATTGCAACCAGTGCCCCCCCATCTCGTTCCCTGTGGCGCTCACCAGATACAGTAGGTCGCGCCCAAAGCGCAAAACATTAGCAGCGTCAAAAGCAGGCTCAAGGTCCAATGGCGTGAGATTTTCATTGTCGGGTGCAAACAGTTCATCTTTCAGCATGGGTCTTGGGGCGCTGAACCAGCGTGATCCCGAGGCCATGTACTCCAACAGCAATTCGCGATAGCTGAAGGTCTCCTGGCTTCTGCCCCGGATGACGTTGGGGGTTTCCAGAATTTGATCGCCTACGGTGAGGAGGATGTCACGGGGGCAGTAATTGTAATAGCCGGGCGTGGACCAGTGTACGGTGCTAAAGACACTATCGTGATCCCAGGGGCTTGGCCGGCGCACGGTGACGTTGCCCTGCTCGAGGACTGACGCAAAAGTCGCGAGGTCCTCTTCGGCTTCCTCTATGATTTTTGTTGGGAAAGGTCCTTGTGGGATCGTATTGAGAGGCCGCCCGGGATATTCGGCCAGTTGCGTACTGGCATCAGCATGGGGAAATCGCGCACCGGCAGCGGTACCAATGATTACCTCCTCCAGTGGATCCCATTCATTACAACTCCAAACTAGCGACATGCGGATACTCCTTAAAAGATCCAATTTTGACTGACTTTGTGAACCGAGTCCGCTGTCGAGTTCACCACAAAAAAGCCGCCCCGTGGGCGGCTTTACGAACAGCGTATAGAGATCGCTTAGTTCATGGCTTCCCAAAGTGAGCTACCGTGACAGCTCATAGCGCCGCCTTCCATCCCTGCGGCATCAGATTCGGGGTAAGCGTCCCAGAACTTGCCGTAGGCAGCAAAGTCGGGCCAAGACGATATAAATATGAGGTCAGTACCCGTGCCGTCTGCCCCTGCTGCAACGGGAAAATAAATCTGGCTCTTCATCTTCTTGCCGCCATCAACTTTTGCTGCGGCCTTCTGCCAGTCATTGCTGTATTCAACCAAAGCTTCTTCAGTCATATCGTCGTTAATCTGGCATTTCCACATATGTACGGGGCTGCCCGCCATGGCTTGCATGGCGGTAAGAGACAGTACGGTTAAAGTGACTGCAATCAATTTTTTCATGGAATTTCCTTTTGGCGGTTATCGAAACGGTGTGAATGTATTCTGCTACAAAGCCAATTCTTTTTGCCTTAATTGGCCCGCAAATATTTATCGAATCGCGACAAATATTCTGGAGGACCCGTCTTTCTGCGGAGTTATTGCTCTGGAACCCCCAGAACCTTATGTTTTTATTACTTTAGTGTTTACGCCATGGCATGCCCAATGCGTTTGCTTAGCGCTGCGGCGTGGTATTTTGGTGTGATGTTGGGTTCTAGTGCTCAGGTGTGAACTGGGTAGCACCCAATGCGCCACTTTAAGCGTGCACCCGGCAAAGGCTAAAGCTCGCCCAAGGCCCTGATAATTTGCTCGTCGCACGGTTTAAGCTGAATTACAGGGCTCCAGAAAAGCCCTCGACCTCGCTGTGGTTGGATGGCCAAATTGTGCCAATAGTGCGGCGATTTGTCGCCAGTGAACTGGTAACCTAAGGCGACTTATTGGCCCTGTATTTTATGGGGCTCTTGCCATCCTAAAAAGGGTGGTTTATTCGCAGACAGGAGAGCCTGACTCACCTTGAAGAAATCTAATCCTTCGAAAAAAACACGAAAGCTTGAAGACCCTAATGCGGCCATAGAGGCAAGTCGCTACGAAAACCCGATTGCCAGTCGAGAGGTGATCCTTAGGGTATTGGATGAGTCGGGAGAACTCTTTCAGTTGTCGGGTTTGGCCAGCAAACTCAAATTATCGAGTGATCAAGATCTTGAAGCACTGCGGCGCCGCGTGATGGCGATGCGACGTGATGGACAGCTGCATCTCGATCGACGTGGGCGTATTGGCCTGACAGACCGCCTGGAGCTGCAAACCTGTCGTGTTATTGGGCACCGTGATGGCTATGGGTTTGCCACGCCTGTTGAAGGTGGCGACGATCTGTATTTAAGCAGTCGAGAGATGCAAAAAGTTTTTGATGGTGATCGCACCCTAGTAGCGACTGTGAGCACTGATGCCAAGGGGCGTCGTGAGGGGAAAGTTGTTGAGGTTTTAGAACGCGCGGTTTCCGTTTTACCGGGTCGATACATGGAAGAAAGCGGTATTGGTTTTCTGATGCCATATAACACCCGTGTCAGTCAGCATATTTTAATTCCACCTGATCAAAAGCAAGGTGCGGTGCCGGGTCAAATGGTATCAGTGCGTATTACTGACTACCCCACACAGGTTTTGGGCGCCAAGGGTTCCGTTGAAGAGATTTTGGGCGACCATCTTGACCCCGGACTTGAAATTGATATCGCCATCCGCGCTCATCAGATTCCTTGGCAGTGGCCCGACGCGGTGCTCGATGAGGCGGCGTCCTTGGGTGAGGAGCCAGAGGCCAATGACAAGCGAGGCCGTATAGATCTGCGCGCGAAACCCTTTGTCACCATTGATGGTGAGGACGCGAGGGATTTTGACGATGCGGTGTACTGCCAGCCTGAGGGCAGCGGTTTCCGTTTATGGGTTGCGATTGCCGATGTGTCGCATTACGTGGCGACGGGCTCTGCGCTTGATCAGGAAGCCATTGAGCGGGGCAACTCCGTGTATTTTCCTGAACGTGTGGTACCCATGTTTCCAGAGGTGCTCTCCAACGGGCTTTGCTCGCTCAAACCGAACGTAGATCGGCTGGCTATGGTTTGTGAAATGGCCATTAGTGCAAAAGGCGAGGTGGTAGGCAGTACATTTTATGAGGCGGTAATTCATTCTCACGCCAGATTGACCTACACCGAAGTGGGGCAGGTGCTTGAACACGGGTTTGCTGACTCCGTGGCGCCCGAGCGTTACCCCGACCTCATGCACTTACATGCCCTTTACGGGTGTCTGCGAGGGGCGCGTGAACTGCGCGGAGCGATTGATTTTGAAACGGTTGAAACGCGCATCGAGTTTAACGCTGAGCGTAAAATTGAGGCGATCGTTCCTGTGCATCGTAATGACGCCCATAAGCTGATTGAGGAGTGCATGCTCGCAGCCAATGTGGCAACGGCTGAATTTTTGCAGGCAGCGGGTCTGCCCGTTTTGTTTCGAGTACATGAGGGGCCCAGCACCGAGCGACTCGCTAATGTGCGCGAATTTTTGGGTGAGTTAGGGCTTGATCTAGGTGGCGGAGAAAAGCCCACTCCCGAAGATTACCAGCGCTTACTGGCCACTGCGGTCGACAGGGATGATGCATCGGTGATTCAAACGATGCTGTTGCGCTCACTGAGCCAGGCGGTTTATCAAGCAGAGAATAAAGGCCACTTTGGATTGCATTACCCCGCCTATGCGCATTTCACGTCACCAATCCGCCGATATCCCGATTTACTGGTGCACAGAGCGATTCGCAGCCTAATCCGCGGGGGGAAATATCCCAAACAAACCCGTCGTTCTGAGGGTGTTGAACTGCAAAGCCAGTCGATAAATTATCCCTACGAGTTGCTTGCGGTGACCGCCTTGGGAGAGCGTTGCTCGTTAACTGAGAGGCGCGCAGATGATGCCACTCGGGAGGTTGATGCCTGGCTGAAATGTGAGTTCCTAAGGGATAGGGTGGGCGAGCAATTTTCAGGGGTCATTGTAGCGGTCACGGCCTTTGGAATCTTCGTCGAGCTTCAGGATCTTTATATTGAAGGGTTGGTGCATATCAGTGCGTTGCCCGGAGATTACTACCACTTCGATGCCCCTAAACAGCGATTGGTGGGTGACCGAACGCGGCGCACCTTTCAATTGGGTGGCTCCGTAGAGGTCACGGTTGCTCGGGTTGATCTGGATGAACGAAAAATAGATTTGGAGATGGTAGGAGCCTCAGACGCAAGGCCAGCTAGAGGGCGCAAAGGCGCGGGGGCCTTGGGCAAAAAGAAGAGTGCACCCGGAAAATCTAACGCCTCTGAAGCGCGCGGCAAAGGTACTAAAAAATCGAGCGGCCCAGGGCGCACTAAAAGCACCAAACCTAAAACGGGTAGTCAGGCGGGAAAAAAGCAGGGTAGTAAGCCTCGCGCCGATGGTTCTAAGTCGGGGCGCGGTAAACGGTGAGTGATTGGGTTTATGGGTTTCATGCGGTAGAGGCACTGCTGCGCAGAGAGCCCAAGGCGATCGCGGCACTGTGGTTAGAGGCCAACCGGCGAGATAAACGCGCTCAGGCCCTGCTGCGGCTTGCGGCAGATCAGGGGGTGGCCGTGGAGCGCGTTACCGGGGCAGCGCTCGACGGCGTGGCTTCTGGTCGTCATCAAGGCATTGCGGTGCAGGTCATATCGGGCACTGTCACTGAGGCGATTGACGAAGCTGGGTTAATGGCCCTATTGCAAAGGCAGGACTCACCCTTGTTATTGATTTTGGATGGGGTCACTGATCCACACAATCTGGGCGCCTGTTTGCGTACAGCAGATGCAGCGGGTGTCACTGCGGTCGTGGTTCCCCAAGACGGCGCCGCCGGTCTCTCGCCCGTTGCCCGCAAAGTGGCATGTGGTGCGGCGGACACCGTGCCGTTTGTCCGCGTGACAAATCTCGCCAGAACTCTGGGCCAATTAAAAGCGGCGGGTGTTTGGCTAATTGGCACGAGTGATAAAGCGTCCCGCACGGTATTTGAGCAGGACTTTTCTGGGCCCCTGGCTCTAGTTATGGGTGCTGAAGGGGCCGGAATGCGCCGCTTGACTGAGGAAAGTTGTGATTTTTTGGTAAGTTTGCCAATGCAGGGAGCCGTTTCTAGCCTTAATGTGTCTGTGGCGACGGGTATCTGCCTGTTTGAGGCGGTTAGACAGCGACAAAGCCACTAAAAACACAAAATCGCAGCATTGCAATGTGTCTTGGTGCTGGGTAAACTCCGCGCCTCAGAAAATTAGGCGGGGTGCGAACCCCATCTCCTTGCCATACCGCGAATGCGGGTGGCGCAATCCGAAAGGAGTGATCGAGTGCGACACTACGAAGTTGTGTTTATGGTTCATCCCGACCAGTCAGAACAGGTTCCGGGCATGATCGAGCGTTATTCAGCCGTTATTACGAAAGACGGCGGAACAGTCCACCGGCTCGAGGACTGGGGTCGGCGTCAGCTGGCCTACCACATCAATAAGGTGCACAAAGCGCACTACATCTTGATGAATGTTGAGGCTTCTAATGAAGCCATGGAAGAGTTAAGTACGACCTTCCGTTACAACGACGCCGTTATCCGAAATCTCGTTAT
>JAQXAF010000137.1 GCA_029253085.1 Luminiphilus sp.
AACGCTGTGGCACGGCCACTGAAGACTCGATTACGCTCCAACCACTCTTTCGAGACCATAGAAGGAAGCAGGTCAACGGTGAAAATCGTTGAAATACTGTTACACATTGACGCGAGTGACGACACAATGGCCGCCAAAAGAGCAGCAAAGACCAGCCCTTTGATGCCTGTAGGTAACAAAGCCATGGCCGATGGATATGCCTGATCGGGGGCGGCCAAATCAGCATTCAGCGCAAACATGGCGATACCAGGCAACACCACAATAAGGGGCATAAGCAGCTTCAGGAAGGCTGCGAAAGCAATGCCCTTCTGAGCTTCGCTCACACTTTTTGCCGCAAGTGCGCGCTGAATAATGTATTGATTGAAGCCCCAATAAGACACATTCATCACCCACATGCCGCCAATCAAAACTGAGATTCCGGGCAAGCTCATATAATGCGGATGGTCTTTCGTCAGTATCATGTCAAAGCGGTCGGGCACGGTATCCATCAGCATGACAAACCCATTTACCACGCCGGTGCCACCCGATATTTTCTCCAAAAGGATGGCTGCAATCATGAGACCACCGGCCACTAAAAGCACCACTTGAACAATATCGGTCAGTGCGACGGCCTTGAGCCCACCGTACAGTGAATATGACACGGCAAAGAGCCCTAGCAGCACCAGACCCAATGTCAGATCGACACCTGCGACGGTATTAATGGCAAGGGCGCCCAACCACAAAATTGAGGTTAAGTTTACAAAGACATAAACACCCAACCAAAAGCTAGCCATCACCGTGCGTACGCGATGGTCATAGCGCTGCTCGAGAAACTGGGGCATGGTGTAGATGCCCGTTTTCAAAAATACGGGGAGTAAGAACTTACCCACAAGAATTAAAGTGATGGCTGCCATCCACTCGTAAGATGCAATGGCCAGTCCAATAGCGTAACCAGACCCCGACATGCCAATGATCTGCTCGGCAGAAATATTGGCGGCAATGAGCGACGCGCCTATTGCCCACCAAGGCAGTGACTTACCCGCGAGAAAATAATCTGACGCATCCTTTTCGTGACCGGGTTTTTCCCGGGAGACCCACTGGGCTAGACCGAATAATGCGATGGCATAGATTGCAACAATAGTAATATCAAGTGATGACAACATAACTTAAGGTCCAATCTATTAAAGGCTGGCCACTTCTTGAGTGGGGCAATTCAACAATTTTGCGTCAGAATTTTTTTCCACCAGAGTTACTTCTGCCAGATCAATAGTGAAGACGCCCGGGGTGCTCATCAAGAAAGGTACATCTACAGCGCCCATATTGGTACCCGCGGCTTCAAAGCAGGCCAGTGGAATGGCCAACCGATGCCAAACCTCGGTTTCCAAGCCTTGCAAGTGCTCAGTCACATCGAGCTCCCCACTGCATGGCCACGTGCAATCCATGCGCATCTTGACCAGGTCAACGGGCTTTTGGACCAAACGAATATCCATGACGATCGCACCCCCGGTCGCACTCATTTCTTTGATATTAATAGGAATATCTGCCCGAAAATAAATCTGACTGGGGCGCTTGCCGTCACCGGTCCACTCCACGCGCCTTGAATCCTCCTGTACGCGGCGGTCGATGACCGAGACGGACAATTGATTATCTTTAGTGGATCCCCCTCGGGGACCGCTTGCAATCACCCAATCGAGTCGGTTGCCTAGGTACAACCGCCATTGGCCTCGCGCACCACCGGCAAACACTGGGCGATCAAGAGATAGTGGTTTGCTCCGGGGCTCCTCATTGAGGAGAGCAACCTGCGGAGACATGTCCGAGGTCAACCCGTATCCCCGAGAGAATGCCGCATCAACTACGGCCAGATCTCTATCGTTACCGTTGATATCGGCGCTTGGCCAAGCCATCGGCAGGCGACCCACAAATTCGTGTTGCACCGACCCGTCTGCCTGTCGAAATAAAACATCAGCGACACCGGCACCCTCGCTTCCTGGCAGCCAAGCAGCGACAAAGGCTGTCGATGCATTGATTTCGCGGTTAACCCATAGCGGCCTACCCGACAAGAAAACAGAAACGATGGATAAGCCTTGTTTCTGGTACTGACTAAGGAGGGCTAGGTCCTCAAAATTGGGCTGCTGCCACGCGAGAGAAGAGATATCACCCTGAGTTTCCGCGTAGGGCGACTCGCCAAAAACAGCAATAACTGCGTCAACCTCAACACCCTCTGGCACTGGCTCATCGTGATAGACCTTGCCACCCGCCTTGGCGACTTGCTCGACGAAGCCATCTAATAGGGAGGTGCCCGTTGGAAAATCAGCATTGGTATTGCCGGTGCCTTGCCAGCTGATGGTCCAGCCGCCCGATTGCATACCAATGTTGTCAGCACCCTCGCCCACCACCAAGTAGTGCCCGGCCGGATCAAGTGGCAAAAGCTGATTATCGTTTTTGAGTAGCACCAAAGACCGACGCACAGCATCCCTCGCTAAAGCACGGTGTTCTTCACTGCCCACCTGTGACCGCAAAGGCCGCCCTTCCTTCGATGGCAAACCACGCTGCATAAGACCCGACTCAAATTTTATTTTCAGAATACGCAGCACGGCTTCGTCGATCCTAGCTTCAGAGATAACACCCGATCGAACCTGTGCTACTAGGTTTTCCAGTGTCGATAGCCAATCCTCAGGCACCATCACCATATCGATACCGGCGTTAATCGCCTGAGGACAGTCGTCATCCGCACAGTCCTTAACCTCGCCGATGCCGTTCCAATCGCTAACAACGAATCCGTCGAACCCGAGATCACCGCGTAATACGTCGGTTAATAATTGTTTATTGCCGTGCACTTTTTCGCCGTTCCAGCTATTGAAGGATGCCATGACGGTCTGAACACCCGCGGCAATAGCGGGTTTATAGCCAGCTCCATGCTGTTCAATTAGTATCTCGAGAGACAACCGTGTATCACCTCGATCGACGCCCGAAAAGGTTCCGCCATCGCCGACAAAATGTTTGGTCGTGGCGACAATACCCTCAGCTTGCATCGCCTCAACCATGCCGCCCGCATAGGAGGCCACCACTTGAGGGTCTGAACTATAAGACTCGTAAGTGCGGCCCCAACGATAGTCTCGTGCAACGGCCACGGTGGGGGCAAAAATCCAATCAATGCCAGTAGCTTTCACTTCCCTCGCGGTCGCGCCGCTAATCGCAGCCACCAAAGCGGGATCCCCCGCGGCACCCAGCCCAATGTTGTGGGGAAACAGCGTAGCGCCGACAACATTGTTATGACCATGAACGGCGTCAGTACCCCAAATCACCGGAATCCCAGCACTGCCCTCACTGGTGTCGATCGAAGCCAAGTAGAAGGCATCGGCTAGAGCCAGCCAGTCGTCGATAGACGCATCCTTTTCGCCACCCGGAAAGGATCCACCTCCATTTAGAACGCTGCCCAGACCGTATTTGCGAAGATCCTCGGGCGTTACGTGCGCAATTTCTCCCTGAATCATCTGACCGACTTTCTGCTCTAAAGATAGCGTCTCCAGCAGTGCTCTTGCCGCTTGTTCGGCTTCACTGTCGGTCGATCTTGGCGACTGATCATCTGAGCATCCGGGCAGCACCACAGATGAGATACTCAGGGTTAATACCGCAAGGAAGCGCAAAAATCTCATGTTCGAATCTACCTAATGGTTAGTGGTTGAACCTAGCCGTCGATCGGCTAGGTCACAGCAAAGGCTATTGTGGGCCGCCGGCTTGTTCTAGCGAGATACGATGAGTGGGTTAAAATCTAGGGTCAAAGGGAACAAAATCAAGCCTCTCGACAATAATGATCGATAAACCTTTGGTGTTCCGGCAGCTGACTTACCAAGCGCTCGACCGAGCCATGGATTCCGCCTAAAAAGTCCCGCAATTCCTGTTCATCCATCATGTTGACAATGGGGTGGTACTGCTCAGGGGTGAGGCCCTGCCCCAGCATCACCTGGGTCCAAGAATTTTCCCCGAATAACTCTGTCGGGACCTTAAAAACTCGTCCTGTTTCTTTGAACAGATCAATACGATGCTGCAGGGACTCGGGAATTTCCATGGTGCGGCAATGACGCCAGAAAGGCGTATCTGTGCGATTAGTGACGTGGTAATGAAGAATGATGAAGTCGCGAATGTTTTCAATCTCGAACTTCATCTGATTATTGAACTCGTCTATATCGGGCTGACGTACCCCGTCCGAGGGGAACATTTGCATAAACCGCACAATACTGCGCTGGATGAGGTGGATGCTGGTTGACTCCAAGGGCTCCATGAACCCACTGGATAAACCGACGGCCACACAGTTCTTAACCCAATGGCGGCGCCGGGTTCCTGTTTGAAATTTTATGGGCCGAGGGTCAGTTACCAACTCACCCTCAAGATTTCCACGCAACTTTGCCTCAGCCTCGTCTCGAGACCAAAATTTACTGCAATATACCAAGCCATTTCCCGTGCGGTGCTGAAGCGGAATCCGCCACTGCCATCCGGCCTCATGGGCTATTGAGCGTGTGTAAGGAATCGGTGGCTGAACATTTTCTGTTTGCACGGCCAACGCACTGTCGCAGGGTAACCAATGCTGCCAATCATCGTAGCCGGCATGCAGAGTTTGCTCGATCAGCAACCCTCGGAACCCCGTACAGTCGACAAAAAAATCGCCGTCGACTTGCTGGCCGCTCTCTAGGCGCAACCCAGTAATAAAGCCGGTTTGCTCATGTTGCTGCACCGCTTCAATTTTGCCTTCGATACGAACGGCACCGTGCTCTTCTGCGATTTTTCGAAGGAACTTGGCGTAGCGTGACGAGTCGAAATGGTAGGCGTAATTTAAATTTTTGTTAGGTAAAACGGCAAACCGATTTTGCTTGGCTGCTGCCCACTCGTTGCAATACTCACCAAAGTCTTTGCTTATTCCCAGCTCTTTGCCTTTCAGCCAAAAGTGTTGAAACCCTGCCGCCCAGCAATCTTTACCGGTATAACCAAATGAGTGGATATAGTCTTTACCCACATCGTGCCAATTTTCAAAGGAAATACCTAACTTAAAGGTGCCACCCACGGCGCTGATGAAATCCTGCTCCTTAATTTTCAGCAGTTCATGCAGGGTGAGTAAGGTCGGGATCGTTGCTTCTCCAACCCCCACCGTGCCAATTTCTTCAGACTCAACGAGTGAAACCTTGACCGTTTTACCCAACAGCTTGGCTACCGCAGCAGCGGCCATCCACCCGGCGGTGCCACCGCCAGCTATCACGACATGTTTGATTTTCTGATGTTCCATTGACCTGACTCCAAGTGCCTGCAGGGCGCAGTTATGTCTTCAATCTATTGAGCAATTCTTCGCGGAGGCGATCTGCCTCAATTTTATTCATTTCTCCCAGACAACCCAACGCGTGCTCTGGGATGTGGTCAGTGGCCTCTGAGTCTGATTCAAATACATAAAAATTCATCAGCTTCTGCCAAGCCAAACGCTGAGCTTCAGGCAAATGACGAATAGACAGCACCCCGTGGAGTAGCGCATTAAATGGCGAACCGAAGTGCTGTTCATGATCGAGCCACCAGTAGTTCACCAGCAAATTGCAATCAGACATCGCCTTGACGTGGTGCCACCACATACTTGGAATAAAAATAGCGTCACCTGGACCCAACTCACAACGCTGAGAAGCCGCCATAGCCTCGCGGAAGCGTGGGAATTTATCAAAATCAGGCGCAGCAAAATCCACCAAACTGATGGGCTGTCCCGACGGAGTTCGGTCAAGGGGGCCGACATACAGGTTGCCAATTTGATCCGTAGGAAATAGCGTAAATTCGCGGCGTCCGTAGACCACGCAGGCCACATTGCTAGGAAAATCGTAATGTGCTGACACCGTTGTGCGGTTGCCAAGCCAAAAATTGACCAAGGGATCACCCGGAATTTTCAGAGCATTTGCTTTTTCAAAGCCGGGCAGCCAACCCGCAATGGGTGTCGATCCCACGTAGATCGATAAGGGCTCTTTATTTTCCGGATCTGCCTGCTCCCGCAAGCGCTGCAAGATATCCTCCAAAGGGGCATTGCCACTGCGAAAATTGAAACCGTTGAAGGCTCCGTTGTAGCCAAAGCGACCCGCCACCTCAGTAGGCGCAACATAAGCAGTGACCGGCTTTTCTGTCCAAAACTTGGAGAGGTAGGCCTCAAGCTGCTCTAGGTCACCATCACCCTCAGGAATTGCCGGCCAGTCGGCTACCAGTCCGCGTAATACCAAAGGCTCTTCCCGCTCAAACACCCAGGATGGAATCGCATCGGGTGTAATTCCCTCAACGATTTCTACAGGCTTGGGCGACTGATCTATCACTGGATAGCATTTCGGGCTTGTTGTTTAAATTGAATCAGCCGCCCCATATTCGACAGTGACGCTAGCATCATAAACAGCGGCATGAGGAACCCTTGCTGGGACAGCTGCTCGAGACTCTCTGCCGACAAAGCTCTCACAGCATCTTCGTTGATCGCAGAAAAACCAAGCAGTTGGTTTTTCGAACCATCCTGCAAACTGATATCGAGGGTAATTGACTCAACCAGATCGAGATCGGTGAGACACTGTGTAAATCGCTGGGTGTGGCCAGCGCCTTCATGGATTTGCTCCAGCAAGTCGGCTTGCTGTTCGAGATACTGTGTCCGCCCACCTAGGGGCTGAAAAACAGCCTCGCCCTCAGTTCCTTGGGATACACGAGGATGCGCCATATCGACGCTTAACAACCGCACTTCTTCTCCCTCCTGAGATTGGTGCTGACCAATCAAAAAAGGCCCTTTACGCATAAAAGCAGGCCGGCTTAGCGCCGTCCATTGCGCGTTTTTTACAAACAGATTTTCACCTGACTCAAACCCCATCACTGCCACGGGTATGAGTCCATCCTGCTCGGTTGCCTGGAGTAAAATCGGAAAATCCACCTGCAAATCCCTGAACTCAAAGGTATACGCAGGGCAGCTATGAATAACATCACCAAACTCGGGCCCAACCGCTTCCAAAATACGCAGATCTTTGTGATCGACATTATTAAGAATTTGAAAGTTGCTCATCCGGTTACCGTCGCTGAAGGATTGTTTATTTGAAGGGCATTGAGTAGCTGTCGGTTCCCCGGCATCGCTCGTGACAATTGCAGTGCCCGCTCTCGCACCTTAAATAAGATGGGGTCGAGGTCTGAGCTGCTAGGGGCGTCATCTGCAACACCTTGATTGACCGACCCTAACACGCCATTGAGGTGGCCATTCATACCCAGCCACACGTACTGGTAACTCGCGGCAGGAAATAGCGCATCAATACGCGGCGTGTCGGGATGCCAAGGAGCACGAACCTGCCACAAAGCCAGCTTGTCTGACAGCGCCTCAGAGATACCCGCCTCATCTCGGGCCTGCAGCCAGTAGGGGGTATCCTTCCGATCGCTCAAGACGTAATGCAGCTTGAGGAACTCCTGAATACTTCCCCAGTTACTCTCCATCTTGCGGTTGAATGCACGAGAGGCCGGCCCCATGAGGTCTCGATGAGCCGGAAAATTTTCAACCAAAAAAGAGGCCGCCTGTTCGATCATAGCCAGCGCTGATGCTTCTAAAGGCTCAATAAAACCTGCCGACAAACCCACAGCCACACAATTATGGCTCCATGGGGTGCTGCGATAACCGGGCTCAAAATTTAGCGTGCGACACACCAAGTCATCCGCAACTTTTGCTCCCACCGATTGCTCGGCATAGTTTCGAAGGGTCTGGGTTGCTTCAGCTTCCGAGACAAAATCGGCGTTATGAACGTAGCCAATGCCACGACGAGACTGAAGACCAATATCCCAAATCCAACCGCAGTCCTGAGCACTCGATTGTGTACAAGAATGTATTTCATCGTTGGGCTCGTTGTAAGGCACGTGCGCCACGACAGCGCGATTGTTGGGCAGCACGTGCCGCGCGGACTCAAATGGCACCTTGAAATGATCGCCAATTAGCAGCGCCTTCTGACCGGAACAATCGACAAAAAAGTCACCCGATAAACGATCACCCCCTTCAAGCTCTAAGCTCGTAAGAAACCCCGCAGCATCGCCGCTAACACGGGCAACATGGCCTTCAACGTGCCGCACTCCAAATCTCGAGATACTGTGTTGCCGCAACAGCGCTGCGAACTTTACTGCATCGACGTGATATCCATAATTCAGCGCAAAAGCATAATCCGGAGTATCCGCCGTTTTCGGCGCCTTCTGCGTGGTGGCAATGAGTGCCTGGGGCGTAACCACCTCATGGAACGGGTAGCGCAAGCCATCGCGCCGCCAATATTCAGCAATATTTTTTGAGGCGTACTCAGGGGGCAAACTAAACGGGTGTAAATAACTATCATCCGCAGCTCCCGTCCGCCAACCGTGGAACAGCGTACCCTGCTTCAAACTGGCATCGCACTCTGAAATCAATAGCCGCTCGGAGAGCCCAATCGCCTGCAGCGTGGCCTTCATTGATGGCCAGGTACCCTCACCAACACCCACAGTGGGAACACTGGGCGACTCCACCAAAGTGATGTCGAATTGACGGTTAGCCATTGCACCCAACCTGGCTGCAGTCAGCCAGCCAGCGGTACCGCCACCTACAATAACGACGTGCTCAGTTGTACTCATTGATCAAACACCTGTGCGTTTTGCTGTCTTATTTTAACGCTCTTTAAACGACAAAAGCTGCCCAAGGGCAGCTTTATCATCAGTACCTTGCGGCATCAGAAGGTATAGCGAACACCCACATTATAACGAGCACCCTGTTGTGCGACGAACAACGGCTGAGATTCGCTACGTCCGTAGACGTAGGTTGTTTCGTCCGTAATGTTGATCGCGTCCGCAAAAATCGACAGGTTATCAGTCACGTGGAACTGCGCACCGATATCCCACTGGTCGTACTCACCGACGTAAGTCGGTGGAATGGCGCCAACATTGGCCTGGCCGGTACCAGCGAGGAAATCATCACGCCAGTTGTAAGCCACTCGAATTGAGAGTCGATCGTTCTCATAAAAACCAATCAGGTTAGCGGAATCACCGATACCAGAGACCACAAACTGCTGGGTGCGCTCCGTATTATCGTATTCGGTATCTGATTCAACCAATGTGGCGTTGGCAATGAAGCCAAAGCCAGTCTGACCAAAGGTGTGTTGGAGGTTAATTTCCCAGCCATCAACGGTATCGTCATCTTGGTTAATCGGTGCAGTCACGCGGAAGTTAGCAAGACTGTCCCCAGACTGACCCGTTATCGAACCGTTAGCCGTGTTAACCCCGGGAGACCCTTCTTTGTTGGTAAGAATCCAATCGTACAGCTCACCGGACGTCGCAGCATTGCCTAACGCTGCCCGAGCCTCATCGGCATAGCTGCCATTACCCGGGTGTGGAAGGTCAAACAGCGTTTCATTGAATTCAGAAAAGCCAATGAAGTTTTCAACGTCTTTGGTGAAGAAACCTACCGAGAAGTAGCTGGCGTCGCCGTAGTACCACTCGAAAGAGAGGTCAATGTTGTCAGACTCGAACGGCTTAAGGTTGG
>JAQXAF010000011.1 GCA_029253085.1 Luminiphilus sp.
GATTGCGCGAAAAACATGCTGCTTGATGGTGCTAGCGTGGAAGCTGTCGCCGCCGACTTAGGCTATGAGAATGCCGCCAATTTTCGGCGCTCCTTCCGTTCGGTTAATCGCTGCTCACCAACACAGTGGATGAAAGATTTTCGCCAAGGAGCCCTAGCCGACCGTTAGGAAGGCTCTGGACGGGCCTTTATCCGAAAAAACCTACGGGTCCAGACCGATTGGAATAAGGGGTCTAACCATCGGTATAAACGGCCCGACACTACGATTGACTTACCGGCTTCTGCGCCTCGAATACCATCATTAACAACGGTGTCAGCTCCGTACCAAAGCCAACGTGGCATACCGGCCTTCATGTCGGTAAGGCCAGCAGTTTCATGGAAATCGGTGTGAGTGAAACCCGGGCACAGTGCGGTGACATGCACGCCCTGACCAGCTACGGTTAAATTAAGCTCCTCAGACACGGCTATTAAATAGGTCTTGCTGGGGCCGTAGTTGCAGCCCCCTGACCGAGGAATTCGCCCCGCTACTGAAGCCACATTAACCACCCGACCAAATCCTCTATTCGCCATAGCGGGCACAAATCGATGACATAACTCCGTAACCGATAGCATCATAAGCTGGAAAAATGCTTGCTGCTCCGACCAGTCGCGGTCCTCCAGTAAATCTGGGCCCGCGATACCGGCATTGTTAATCAGCCAGTCGATCTGAAGCGTGTTTTTATCGCAAAACTGCTCAATAAGCAGCGGCGCACTGGGTTGGGCGAGATCAGCAACCAATGTTTTCACCGTCACGTCATAATCTCGCGTCAACGAATCTGCTAGAGCCTTAAGACGCTCGCCACGACGGGCCACCAACACTAAATTGAGGCCTCTTGCGGCCAACTGCCTTGCAAACTCAGTACCCAAGCCTGCTGATGCACCTGTAACCAGAGCGTAACTTTGCGTCATATTCCCTCCCGAGCAATCAATTGGTCAATCGGGGGCATAGGGCCTCAAGCCGTAACCCGCGCGAGGAAAATGAACATGCACGACACCAAAATCCTCTGTTTGTCTTGCGATAACATAGCGCTCGGTCGTTGCAGCAACCAAACAGCCCATGACAGGGACCTGACCATAATCAACAGGCGCCACACTAACCTGCTGATTCAAATAGTCGTGGGTTTCAGACGGAGGCAAGGGTCTAGGTTCTGACTGAGCAGCCATTGTGAAAGCAGCCGCGGGTTCAAGTTCAAATCGCTCGCCATGACCCGGTGCCAGCATTGCGTTATACCAGCGATTGAGATTTTCGAGTGCTTCTGGCAAGGCCGCCCCGACAAGATCCATCTTAAACTTGACCGGGTGTATCGCCGCGAAATCGGCATAACCGGGACGCTCTCCGTCAAGAAACGCGCGATCTTTAAGAACTGCATCTAAGTCTGAGAAGAACGTTGAAATTACGGTGCCAGCGCGCTTTCCTGAGGGCGGCCGAATCGTCGCATCTTTCATCATGCTCTTGCGGTCTTTAAAAAATCGATAGGTTTGGCGAATTCCAAACTGACGCAACAGCGCACCCAAAATTTTCATAGGTGGCTCACTGGTGATTACCGAGAAGAAGACATCGCCCTGAGCGTGGGCGACTAACGCCTCACAGTCTTGACTCACGGAGTCGGGGTGCAACGCTGCGCGATCGGTCTCCCTAGCGATTTCCAGAGAAATTAGCGCCGTATCACAAAACAAGTCAGCACCTTGCTGCGCAACCGGTATGCGTCGGTATCCCCCTGTCAGTGGATCGAGATTGGGGCGAGGAGGCATTGGCGGCGAGATCACCGAATGCCAAGCCAATTTTGTATGGCCAAACATCAACCGTATTTTCTCGGCGTAGGGCGACGCTTCGTAATGATGCAGGACCCATGGGTTTTCACGATCAGTCATTGTTGCTCCCTATGATAATTTTTCTGCATTTCGAGCCTGTCGATGCGAACCAGATAACTCAGTCCAACATGACAACGTTCAGCCCAACATACAGCACGTGAGCGAGCACTACCCCAAGAGTCAACTGCGCGCGCATCGCAGAGTACCAATCTCGGGTCTCTTGAGTCCGCCGCTCGAACCAAAGCAACGACAAATAACCGAGCATCAGTAAGAGCACGGCCAACACCACCTGTGCCGTTAGCACGCTCGCAACAGCAAAAACGACAATGCCGTTGCTAATGACCAGATGTCCAATTTGTTCACGATCAGGCAGACCACGAGCGTACCCCCACAAGGCGCCCGAGAGAAAGCAAAGGATTGCTAGCGAGTAAATAACGAAGCCCTGAACTGACAATGCTCTGGGATAATCTTTTAAAAAGGCCACTCCGCCTAACAGCAAATAAAAGGGGGTGAGCCCAGCAAAGCCGAGAGCTTGCGTTGTCAATTGGGAGCGCATTCAACCTCGGTATCGGGGTGGCGAATAATGGTGAGCAGAATCTCACCAACACCCACTCCGAATTTTGTCATTTGCGACTGATTGACAACCACATGTTCGCTTATTCGATACATACGATCGTCGACCCTAACATCGACTGTAGTGTCCTCTAACTGAATACGCAGCGTGTAGTCCAGCAGGAAAGCACTGCCATACCAGCGGCCTACACCCTCCCCAACGACATCGCCAGCCGTGGCAATATACGTCTGGTTGGCACCCGGCGTTAGCGTCCACACGCGCTTTTGCTCTTCACCATCGTCGAAAATAAAGTCTTCGTCTAAGGTTCCAATGCCGTCAGTCCAACACGCGCTAATATCGGCATTGAATTGACGTATTGCACCACCCTGACGGTCTCTGACCACGCCGTGCGCGGTTAAGAAACCTGAGAAAAAATCTTCAGGCTGCAGCTGTGGGCCCAGAATCTCGTGGTCCTGCAGATCGGCAGACCCACAACCCACCAACAGCAAAAGTGTGGCGCAGCTGATGAGCCTGCACACTGTCGCTTGGGGAGAAAAAAAAGCCCGGCCACATGGGCCGGGGAGAAAAAACCATCTGGGGGAAGATGGTCTAAAGCTATCGCAAGACATACTGGGACTAACCCTGTGGTCGTTCCAATGCATCTTGTACGACCCTATTTTCAGTATGGATCACACAAGATTTGGTACGAACAGAAACTTAAAGCTCGCGCTAAGAGTTTCGCCCAACACCTGACTCCATAAACATTTAATTTTGATCGCCACCCACAGCCTTAAAACACAGGAACCAAATTTCGCTGAATGATTGCTAGCGGTTAACCATAAAGATCGAGTTCGGTGCATGCGGATTTTCCCTGACCAGGCTACGCAAAATTTTTCCCCCGCAGTTCCTAGGGGTAAACCCTAATGTAAAGGGCATATTCCTAGGCCACGCTCAGAGGTTTAAATCCTCGCCGCAAGCCAGCATCTCCTGTGAAATAACCATCAAAAATTCCCAAGCGCTTCTGGCGTCGGTTTCTCCAGTACCAGCCCGTCAAAATTTGCTCGGACAACTATTATTCAAATTAAAAATTTTAGACTGCTTGTCACAAACTCAAAATACCAATATTTGTACCAAGTCCAATTTTCCCCTCTGCATTACAAGAGCTTATTAGCCCAACAGGAGAAAAAATATTAAGTATTAGCAAGCTTTTAAAGCTTCCTGTTGCTAATTAGAACCAATCAACCCTCGACAGCTGTTGTTGCTTCTGTTTTTATCTGGGTTGTGCAGACCTATGTAAATGACTCAAAGATTTATCCTGCCAGCTGTCAACTACGGCAGCGTTATTATGGCACCGTAAGAGTTATGGCCCATTGAGGCGCACCCACTCAACACAGGCCTGCCGGCTACTCTGCTCCCATTTCCCTCATTTGCGATTGATAGACGTTGGTTCTCTGAGCCAGCGATTGTTAACAATAAGTAGGAGATCAAACGATGCGAAGATCTAAACGTGACATGCCTAAACGTGCTTTTGAACGCGGCTACCAAATCGGACTTTCCGGACGCTCACGTGAGACCTGCCCTCACGGCACCGGCCCCCATAAATTGAGTTGGCTACAGGGTTGGCGCGAGGGTCGAATCGACCAATGGGAAGGCCTAACCAACATTACGGCCTGCCATAAACTGTCGGGGTTTTGACCGCCCCTCGCGATTAAGCCACCCCCAACTCTGGATCAGTCGGGGGACTTTGGGCGGTAAATCGCTAATTTCAAGGCTTTTGGACGTTCAAGGATGAACTCGCGACACTTGTTTTTGTCATAGAAGGACCCATATCCTTTGGATCCCTACGACAGAGCGATTTCCGTGACTTCGACACCACTACAACAACTTGAGCAATGGTTGTCTGGCCAGATTATTGGCCAGCACGAACTAATCCACAAATTATTGATTGCACTTTTGGCTGATGGACATCTCCTTGTTGAGGGTGCTCCAGGGCTGGCCAAGACCCGCGCAATAAAACAAATGTCCGAAGGGATCGAAGGGGGATTTCATCGCATTCAATTTACCCCCGACCTGCTTCCGGGAGATATCACAGGCACTGACATTTTTCGCCCGCAACAAGGAACCTTTGAATTTCAACAGGGACCTATTTTCAACAACCTAATACTCGCGGACGAAATTAATCGAGCGCCTGCTAAGGTCCAATCGGCGCTGCTAGAGGCCATGGCCGAGCGGCAAGTAAGCGTCGGGACGCGCACCTACCCCCTTCCCGATATGTTCCTGGTCATGGCGACCCAAAATCCCATCGAACAAGAGGGAACCTACCCGTTACCCGAAGCTCAACTCGATCGATTTCTCATGCAGGTAAACGTGTCTTACCCAGATGCTGAGGCGGAAACACGCATCCTCAAGTTGGCGCGCAGTGAAGCCAGCGGCACCACCCCAGCACCGCCCCAGCCACTTTCCCAGGACGCAGTCTTCAAAGCTCGCCAAGCGGTCTTATCGGTACACATGGCAGAAGCTGTTGAGGCCTACATTGTCCAGCTAGTTATTGCCACCAGAGAGCCCGGAGCTTACGACAGCGAACTCTCTGATTGGTTAGAGTTTGGGGCCAGCCCCCGGGCAACCATTGCTCTAGATCGCTGTGCTCGCGCGAATGCTTATTTACACGGACGCGACTATGTCAGTCCCGATGATGTCCAAGCAGTGGTTACCGACTGCCTCAAGCACCGCTTGATTCTGTCCTTTGAGGCAGAAGCTGCGGGGGTAACCCGTTCTCAGGTTATTAATCGGCTTCTCGAGACAGTAGCCGTAGGCTAGTGGTGAAATTTCAGCCACAACAACCCAATGGCGCAGATATCGACAGCAGCACACTCATTGCTGCACGTTTTTCTGCCCGGTTCCTTGACGTCACAAAAGCGAGCCGAGCACTAGCCAATCTCGCGGGGGCGAAGCGTTCTTACCGGCGAGGCCGAGGCGTAGAATTCGATGAAGTGCGACAGTACACCGCCGGGGATGACGTTCGAGCCATCGACTGGCGGGTGACTGCGCGGTCGGGAGAGCCCCATACCAAATTGTTTCACGAAGAGCGCGAGCGTCCTGTGCTTATCTCACTCGATCTTAGGCGGACGATGCACTTTGGCTCGCGCAACTGCTTTAAATCTGTGTTGGCGGCTCATACCGCCAGCCTACTTCTCTGGTCAGCACTTGATCGAGGCGAGCGCGTTGGAGGCATGGTGGTATCAGGTAACCGTGCAGAGGATATAAGGCCCGCCCGATCAAGACATACTGTTCTCGCTATTATTCGTGAAATGGTCCGTTGCGATAAAAACCACGGTGATAGCGAATCTCTTGCCCTCGCTGAGCAACTCAAACAGATACAACGTATTGCGCGACCCGGCAGTGCCTTATTTCTCATCAGCGACTTCCATGACGGGTTGAACCCCGAAGTCCTGCAAACGCTGCGTCGCCTCGTACAACACGTACAGATCACGGGGGTCATGATAAGCGATCCCCTAGAACGCAATTTACCCACAGCGGGTCGCTACGTGGTCAGCGATGCTTCAGGGCGCAGTGCTCTGGATACGGGCAATCGAAAACTGGTGGCGCAGTTTAGCGCCGAGTTTGATGAGCATGAACAAGCCCTGCGTGAGGCCTACCAGAGTTTGCGAATACCCCTTATCCCAATAAGCACCGATCAGCTACCGCTGAACGTGCTTCAACGTTACTTTCCAGCACACTAGGGAATGATGAACACGGCCTCCTTACTTGATCAGCTGGCGCCATTACGAGAGCCCAACGCAATAGGCTGGTGGCCGCTGGCACCGGGTTGGTGGTTAGGTTTAATCATTGTCAGCTTACTCATCGGCCTTTTGAGTAGGGCACTGGTTAAACGATGGCAAAGAAATCACTATCGTAGGCTCGCCCTGCGCCAAATCAAGGTACTTCAAACATTGGATAAGCCCACACTCGAGCAGGTCAATAAACTGCTGAAGGCGACTGCACTGCGCACCTGGCCCAAACGCGAGGTAGCAGCATTGCACGGTGCTGAGTGGTTACAGATGCTCAGTGATAGCGCGCCAAAAGTGAATGGACGCTGGATGCAATCTCTTGAAAAGGTTTATCGCACACCGGGCGACCCTGCATCTGAAGAACTGTTGCTAGGCGCTGCGCGCTGGATTCGCCACCACAGCCCCCGTCACAATGAGAAAGCCATATGATTGAGCTGGCTTATCCCGAGCTTTTCTTGTTAGCCCCTCTGCCCATCGTTATGCGCTTTCTCCGTGCTGGCAACCGCTCTGAGGAGGCGGCTTTAGAAGCGCCTTTTGCAAATCGCTGGCGGCAGCTGGCAAAAACATCATCACTGGGATTCCAAAGTAGCCCACTAAAACTTATCGTTTTGATCTTAATTTGGCTGAGCTTAGTCACTGCCGCCACGCGTCCTCAGTGGGTTGGTGAGCCTATAGAGCTGGCAAATTCCGGGCGAGATTTACTCCTTGCCATTGATCTCTCGGGCAGTATGCAGATCGAAGACATGCAGATTGGCAACAGCTTGGTATCACGAATCACCGCAGTCAAAGCTATCGCAGCTGACTTCGCAAGCCGAAGAACCGGAGACCGGGTGGGGCTCATACTCTTCGGAACTCGGGCTTATGTGCAAGCCCCTCTTACCTTCGATGTTAAAACCGTCAAGCAGTTCATTGAAGAAGCTCAACTGGGTTTTGCGGGTGAAGACACCGCCATCGGAGATGCACTTGGACTGGCCGTCAAACGCTTACGTGAACGTCCAGCAAACTCACGAGTATTAATTTTACTCACGGATGGTCAGGACACAGCGAGCACCGTTGATCCAATGGAAGCTGCCGCTCTAGCCTCTGAAATGAATGTCAGAATATATACTATCGGCATCAGTAGGCGCCTTGGCACTTCAAGTAATGCCTCTGGTGAGGTTGATGAAGCACTACTCACCGCCATTGCTCAAGCAACGGGTGGGCGTTATTTCCGGGCCAGAACACCTCAGGAGCTGCAAGGTGTTTATCAAGTACTCGATGAGCTAGAGCCCGTTGAACAGGAGAAATCTACATTTAGACCCATAGAATCTATGACCTGGGTGCCCGCCTCTGTGGCATTTTGGTTAGCTTTATTGTTGATTGTTCTTCGAACTTGGCCGCAACGCCGTTTGCGATCCGCTCCCAAGGAACAACAATATGATTGACGATGGATTTAATTTGTTGCGGCCACAGGCGTTTTGGTTACTCATTGCCCTACCACCAGCCCTCTTTATGCTTTGGCGTTCGGTTCAAACATCCGCGAGTTGGGCTAAGGTCATCGACCCCCATCTCTTGCCGCACCTGATGTCCAATAATACGAAAACCGCAAAAAAAATGGGGCATTGGTGGACACTGTTGTGGCTGCTCATGGCGATAATAACCATCGCCGGTCCAAGCCTTCAGAAGATTGACATACCCGTCTTTCAACGCGCTGATGCATTGGTCATTGTTTTGGACCTTAGCGCATCGATGAGTGCTGCCGACATTCAACCAAGTCGAGTGCAGCGCGCCAAACAAAAAATTCTCGATTTACTCACCAGCCGTGATGAGGGTGTGACGGGGCTAGTCGTCTATGCTGGGGATGCCCATGTGGTGGCTCCGCTGACGGACGACCGTCGTACAATTGAAAACCTACTGAGCGCCCTAACACCCAATATTATGCCCCTACCCGGATCCGACGTGACTGCGGCTCTGCGGGTCGCCGTTGGGCTGCTACAAACGGCGGGTGTTGCAAACGGTCAAGTCTTACTGATCACTGATGGAATGCCAAAATTTCAAGCCGCGGATATCAGCGACGAGTTGAGTGCTGCGAGAGCAGAGTTAGCGATCTTAGGTGTGGGAACACGCTCAGGAGCTCCAATACCAAGGGCTGATGGGGGTTTCCTTCGGCAAGAAAGTGGCGAGATTGTAATCCCCAGCTTTCAGCCTGGAGTATTGGCAAATCATGCTGGCGCTCTAGGAGGCCGCTTTACCGAAATCACACTCGACAACCGGGACATAGACCTGCTTTTACAACGTTCAACCCTGCTAGACCTAGGCGAGATCGCCCTGGATAGAGAAACTGATAGCTGGCTTGATCAAAGCAACTGGCTGGCTTTAATACTCGGGATCTCGTTACTGCCTTTGTTCAGACGGGGTGCCTTAGCGGCCCTGCTCATCGTGCCGTTACTCTCTCCTGCTCCGGCTAGCGCTCAACTCTTGTCTGGCCTATGGCAAACCCCAGACCAACGGGGCGCCCGTGCTCTTGAGCAGGGCGATGCCAACGCCGCGGCCAACTTATTTGAGGACGATGCTTGGCGAGGCACGGCTCAGTACTCCGCTGAAAACTGGCAGGATGCTGCAGACAGTTTCAAAAAAGGTGATGATGCCGATCATTGGTACAATCAGGGCAATGCATTGGCTATGTCCGGCAAGCTCGAGCAAGCACTAGAGGCGTTTAATCAATCGCTTGCTTTGATGCCCGAGGCAGAAGATGCACTTCGCAACCGCGAGCTCGTAGAACAACTATTAGAGCAGCAAGAGCAACAGTCCCAAGAAGATCAGGATCGCGAACAAGATTCGAATAATGACGAGTCGTCTGATGATCAGGAAGGATCTTCAGAACAAGATCAGGAAGGTGACTCGCAACAACAGGACAGCGACGATTCGCAAGGCAATTCAGAGAGCGACCCCTCACAACAAAATGCTTCTGACGGGGACTCTGGAAACACGAGCCCGCAAGATGGAAAGGCCAGCGATTCCGAGAGCGCAGCAGAAACTGATAACGATCAAGAGACGACGCCGTTATCTGAAGAAATGCAAGCGAGGCTCGACGCACAAACCGAAGAACAAATGGGTAAATTTGATGCCGGCCTAGAAAAGCAGCAGGCTTTAGAGCAGTGGCTACGGCGTGTGCCTGACGATCCCGGTGGATTATTACAGCGCAAATTTCGCTACGAAACGATCCAAAGATTACGCCAAGGTGAGGAGCCCGATGAAGATGTGCGCTGGTAAATCTAGGGGCCTTTGCCTGTTGACGGCTTTATTCCTACTGATATCGATGCCGGTAGCGGCACGCATTACCGCAGAAGTCGATCGCACCGATATCGCCATGGGTGAAACGCTACGCCTGACACTAACCGCAGATGCGGGAGAACGGCCTGATCAAATCAGCCTAGAGCAACTCGAAATTGATTTTGAAATACTCCAGCGTTCTAGCTCAACCAGTGCTCGACTTATTGGTGGCGAACAAAATATCACCCGAACGCTGGAGATCGAGCTATCGCCGTTGCGAGAAGGCATTCTCACCATACCCGCCTTCAATACGGGTGGGCGGAGAACAACGCCGACAGCGATCAAGGTATCACCCGAACCCGAATATGCATTAGCCGAAGAACTCGTCACTTTTGAGGCGACAGTCGATCACACTGAAGTGTATGTGCAAGCCCAGGTCATACTCACTATCACCCTCCAACAAGCCATTAATCTCGACAGCAGAGCAGTTTCTGATGTCGACATTCCTGATACCTATCAAGAGGCTCTCGAGCAAAAAAGTTTTCAGCGGCGCTCTGGAGGGCGGCTCTGGCAGGTTACAGAACTGCGCTACGCACTATTTCCGCAAAAATCAGGTGACCTTCTCGTGCCGGCGATCGCATTTTCAGGACGTGAACTCTTGCCAGGCAGGTCGCTTTTGGGCGCCCGTCTGGGCCGTCGAATCGCCATTAAATCTGATCCGATCAGCATTCGCGTTAAGCCAGTGCCAGCAACATTTCCGGGTGAAGTTTGGTTACCCGCGCAACAACTAACACTGACAAGTCGCTGGAGTACAGCGCCTGAGCAGCTAAACACCGGTGACTCTACGACCCGAACACTAGAAATAACGGCACAAGGCCTGCAGGGTAGCCAGCTGCCTCCCGTAACCAGCCTAGGCGGAACCAGTGGTATTAAAGGGCTGCGCTTCTATCCAGACAAAGAAACCATCGAGCAACGAGAAATTCCACTAGGGCTTGAAGGTTATCGACTTCAAAGCGAAGCTCTAGTGAGTAGTGAAGCCGGCAACTGGACGCTTCCAGAGCGCACTATCCCCTGGTGGAATACCAAAACCGACACGCTGGAATTTGCTCGACTGCCAGAAGAGCGTATTCGTGTCATCGACTTGCTGGCGCTCGAAGGCACGAGTATCAGCGGCATACCCGCTCTACCAAGCCCCTCTGAAGATACAACAGTGAACGCACGCCTATGGCAGATCAGCGCCGCAAGCGGCTGGTTGTTAGCGGCGTTATTGGGCTACTTACTGTGGTTTCGACGCCAAAACGCAAAAGTAACGACAACTCATGGGCAGACAGCTATCAACGCCCAAAAAATACAGCACCTAATGTCCGTGCGCCAGGCCTGTAGTACCAATGATCCTATTGCGGCGCGTTTGGCTGTTTTGGCGTGGGGACTTAACCGGTTTAACGATTCTTCACCCAACACGCTGAATGAAATCGCCGACCGAGTGGGCGGCGAGCTGGCAGAGGAACTGCGCGCCATCGACACGCTGCTTTTTTCAAAAGAAAGCACCCGATCGTGGCGAGGGGCGCTACTTTTTAAGCTCTTAAAGAACTACGATGATAGGCCGGCGTCAAAAGATGTCACCGAACTGCGTCTGTATCCCACTGCTTGATATCAAAGCGGCTCAACTTCCAGTGCAAACATATAACCGACACCTCGCACTGTCCGTACCGGTGGAGCGCTCCCCGGAGCTGTAATTTTTTTACGTATGCGGCTGACTAAATTATCGATATTTCGGTCAGAGCCGGCCCAGTTAGCCGCATGAACAGACTCCAGCAAAAACTCTCTGGAAAGCACTTGCCTAGCGTGGGTCACCAAGGTCTTTAATACAGAAAACTCCAGCGTTGTAAGGGACACCTCATCGCCACCGGGATCCGTCAATGCCATAGCATTTGTGTCAAAAACATAATCGTTAAATTTAAAGCGTCCCGTCCCTTCGCCGCTACCCGACACACTTTTTGTATACACAACGCCGCCCGTGCGGTACATCAATTGTCGAATACGCGCGACCATTTCACGAGAGCTGAATGGCTTAACAACATAGTCGTCGGCTCCTGTTTCAATGCAAACGACCCGCTCGATTTCATCGCTACGCCCTGACATTACAATAATTCCGATATCACTTTTACTGCGGACATCTCTGATGATATCGACGCCGGAACCGTCAGGAAGGGTAAGATCTACCACAATCAACTGGGGTTGATAATCCTGAACCCTAGCCCAGAAATCACTGACGGACGCTACGGTTAACGCCTCGAATCCCCACTGGATAAACACGTCGCGAAGCTCGTCTCCGAGAATCTCGTCATCCTCAACAATCAACACCTTTGTCATGGATAGGCCTTCCTTAATTTTTAGCAGAACTAGGCACGAAGAATAACTAACTTATGAGGTAATGAGCTACCCTAAGCCCTCACTTCATGAAATACTGATCTAAACGGGCCAACCACAAAGCTGTAATGAAAATACTGTTAGCTGAAGACGATGCTCAGGTACGTACAGAACTTCGTGAACTGCTGGTGGAGCAAGGTTACGATGTCACCACCGCTGTTGATGGTATCGATGCCTTTGAAAAATTTCGCGCTGACGAAATGGTGGAAATTTTGCTGCTCGACATTCGCATGCCGAGAGCCACCGGAATTCAAGCACTTGATGCCATAAAAAAAATCGAGTCAACGAACGACCGCGTTTTTGAAACGCTTTTTATAACTGGTGTCAGCGACAACAACGCCATTGTCTCCGCGCTGAAATTAGGTGCCTTTGCATTTTTATTCAAACCCATCGTCGTTGAAGAACTTCTTAAAGAACTGTCGGAAGCCACCGATAGCATTAATCAGAAGCACTACCGAAAATTTCAAAACTCGATGCACAACGCCAACCTTGAAAATAGATCGCCCGGCAAAGCAGCAGGTTCGCTCAGGGATGGTATGAGTGCGACTTCTGAAATTGCCGCTATCGGCGCCGAGCACTACGCACCGGATATAGAGCAGCATGTTCACAGAATTTCAGAAATGGCGCTTTGCGTCAGCGTCCGTCTGGGTCTAGAAAACCAACAGTGCCAGCACATTAGGCTCGCTAGCCTGCTTCATGACATTGGCAAACTCGGGGGGCCCACCGACATCTATACCGCCAAGCGCGCACTCACCAAAGAAGAGTTCGAAAAAACAAAAGACCATACCCGTTTGGGTGCAGCGCTCCTTGAACACTACGATGATCCCGTTATCGAAGTTGCACAAAATATTGCATTGCAGCACCACGAGAACTGGGATGGATCGGGTTATCCTGCAGGGCTAAAGGGCGATGAAATAAGCATCGAAGCAGCGATTGTTCATGCAGTAGATACCTATGACAATCTGCGATCACATCGGCCCTACAGAGCCGCCCTACCCCACCATGTCGCGATGGAGATTTTGATCAGCGGCGATGAGAAATCAAACCCGGACCATTTTCATCCCCGCGTTTTGCAGGCCCTTCTAAGTCAGCATCGCGAAATCGAAGCCATCTATGAGCGTTACCGCCCAGTTGAGATTGACAAGGGCGTTACCAATCAGGCCCCTGCGTAACTATTTTTCTAGGGCCTTGCCGACAACCTCAAAGACATCTCGCGATAAATTTTCAAGACCCGCAATACGCTCGAGCTGATTCTGCATCGCCTCTACACCTTGCGAATAACGGCGGAAACGGGTTAACGGCGTGCACAAACGAGCCGCAATCTGTGGGTTGGCCGACTGCACCCTCGCGATAACGTCACCCAATAGGGCATATCCAGCACCGTCCTGACGATGGAATGCTGTGGGGTTAGCAGAAGCAAATCCGCCCACTAATGCTCGTATTTTATTGGGATTACGCCAATCGAAGGCTCCATGGGTCTGTAACTGTATGACCGCCTCAACAGTGTCAGCACTAGGGCGCATCGCCTGTAGCGTGAACCATTGGTTCACGATAAGCGCCTCGTGTTGCCACTGCTGGTAAAAATCTCCCAGCGCGGCGCTACGAACTGACTCATCACCCATGTTGACCAGCACTTGAAGAGCAGCCAAACGATCACTGAGGTTATCGGCTTGACTCAGCAGAGTATCAGCCCACTCCAAAGCTTCAGGTCGGGCGTGGCATAAATAGCTCAAGGCAAGATGGCGTAAACCTCGGCGACCAATTTGTCGGCCGTTTGCTTGATACAGCTCAGAGGTATCGTAGCTGCTAAACCACGCTATCCACTGCTCTGAAAATTCAGTCGCCAGTGTTTTCTTAATGTGTTCGCGGGCTTTCCTAATTTCGAAAACATCGACACAACCCTGTTGCGCTTGCCGATCAGCAAGAGACTCCTCAGAGGGCAGCATCAACAGCAGCGCCTTCATGGCATCATCAATATCACTGGACATGACTTGTCTATAAGCCGACACGAAGGCGTCCGATAACGACTCACCGCGCATCTGAGCTTCAATTACTCTCGATGCATAACGCTGCATAGCATCCCACTTTACGAAGTCATCACTATCACTGCCGATCAACATGGCCAACGTATTATCGTCGTCTGCACTGTTCAGCCTGACCGGCGCAGAAAAACCCCGCAGTAACGACGCCACTGGCTTATCTTCAACATTATCGATATGGAATACTTGGCTGGGCTCTGTAACTTCAAGCAGGCGCGTTGTCGTGCCTTCTTCGAACGTGTGGGACTGCCCGTTAACAACCAAGCCTACCGTTAGGGGTAAGTGAAGTGGGGACTTGTCCGTACCATCAGGGCCAGAGCCATTGCTTTGCCTTACCGTCAAAGTGACCCGCCGGGTCTCGGGATCGTATTGATCCTCAATCACCAGATCTGGAGTTCCCGACTGTTCGTACCAGCGACGGAACTGCAGTAGATCTCGCCCAGAAACCTGCTCCATCGCCGATACAAAGTCGTCGCAAGTCACCGCCTGGCCATCGTGGCGCTCAAAATAATTTTTGGCCCCAGCAATAAACATGTCATGACCTAAAAGCGTGTGCAGCATCCGCACAACTTCCGCTCCTTTCTCGTACACGGTTAAGGTGTAAAAGTTCGAAATTTCAATAAAACTATCGGGGCGCACAGGATGTGCCATAGGACCTGCGTCCTCGGCAAATTGATGGGTTCGCAAAAAACTAACGTCCTCAACGCGCTTAACTCCAGGGGAGTTCATATCCGCTGAAAATTGCGAGTCGCGAAAAACAGTAAAGCCCTCTTTTAAACTGAGCTGAAACCAGTCGCGACAGGTAACTCGGTTGCCTGAGAAATTGTGGAAGTATTCATGCGCAACAATCGACTCGATCCTTAAGTAACCCGCATCTGTGGTGATGTCCGGTGATGCCAAAACACAAGAGGTGTTGAAAATATTGAGGCCCTTATTTTCCATCGCCCCCATATTAAAATCATCGACAGCAACAATATTAAAAAGGTCAAGGTCATATTCAAGGCCATAAACTTCTTCGTCCCATTGCATGGAGCGCTTTAATGAGTCCATAGCATGATCGCAGTAGTTCACATCTTTAGCCTCGACAAAGATATTGAGCGCCACCTTACGACCCGAGGCTGTTGTAAAAGTATCTGAAACAGATTGCAGATCACCTGCCACCAAAGCAAATAGGTAGCAAGGCTTAGGCCACGGGTCGTGCCAAATACTCCGATGCCGACCCTCAGGCAAATCCTCTTGAAATACGGCATTACCGTTACTCAGCAGTATGGGACAGGATGTTTTATCGGCCTCAACAGTAACTTTAAAAATAGCGAGAACGTCAGGTCGATCAAGAAAAAAAGTTATTTTCCTAAATCCCTCAGCTTCACATTGAGTGCAATAAATTGTTCTAGACCGATAAAGACCTTCAAGAGCTGTATTGGCCTCTGGGAAAATGCGTACCCGCGTGAACAGCTGACAACTATCCCCTATTTGGGGCAACGTTAGTTGACGGCCATCATAGCTGTATTCATGTTCTTGCAGGGTTGTGCCGTCGATCTCGAGACACTCGATTTCAAGGTCCTCGCCATCAAGAATCCACGGAGCCTCATCCTGTCGCTGTCGCTGCAAATGCAATCGACTAGAAACCAAGGTATATCCGTCATGGATAGCAAAGGTCAGATCAGCATCCGCAATCGTAAATGCTGGCGCTTTGTATTCTTTTCGATAAATCGTCTTCGGGTTGCCATCACGCATTGTCGTGCACCTTTACTTCCAAGTTATAACCGCCATATTTTCGAATATTGATGACGCCAGTATCAAACATCAGATACTGGCCTTTAATGCCCAGTAGGGTCCCTTCAATGTCTGGTGTCTTGTCGAGATTGTGTGAGCTCACTTTGACGGGCCACTCGAGAACGGGATAGTCGATACTCACACTACTCGAGTCATCCAGCCACTGTATGGCCTGCATGCCATAGGTTGACTGCAGTTCACCGATACCCTCAGCACAAATCTCAGCCAAGGACCGCTGCTTTTCCTGTAAATCGACAGGGCTACCATTGCCCTTGAGCATTCTTTGCCAAGCAGTTTTATCGGCAACATGTTGAGCCAGCAGTATCTCGAGCAAACCCGATTGATGACGAGTGGCAACCCGTGCGATAGGTTTCGCCTGTGTCGCCCCTTGGTCTATCCAGCGGGTTGGCACCTGTGTACCGCGGGTGATTCCAACCTTCACGCCTGAGGTATTAGCGAGATACACAACGTGGTCCACAAAACAGTTCGTTTCGCCCCACTTCGGCTCTCGACAAGTTCCCTCGGCGAAATGGCACTTTTCGGGTTTTATAATGCAGGTATCACACTGGGCCAGTCGTTGAAAGCAGGGGTAGCAATAGCCCTGATTAAAGCTCTTTTTTGTGACCCTATTACAGTGAACGCAGTTGATTAATCCCGTGGAATTAATGCTTATCCTGCGTCCTAACCAGGAATTGACTGATGTCTCATGGTCGCCCGCTATAAAGGTGTAGCTGACAGGGTCATCCAAGGTGACCCGCATTTTTCTTACTGGACCGGCTAAATCTGTCACTTGTTTTCTTCCTCGTCTAACCAGGTCATTGGCTGCGGATCATCGCAACTGCTTTCTGCTTTGCGCCCCTTATCGATATAACCAATGCGTTCCTCTGGAGGCAAATTCAATGCACCCCAGGCAATGACGGCCTGCATCGTATGTTCCCGCTGTGCTTCAGTGACGCTACTACCATCGGGCCATAAGCCCGTTGCCAGTGCTTGCACCATACGCTCATAAAGGTCGGGACCCATGGCGCGAACTGTTTCTAAATATGGGTCAGTCAAGCTTTCCACCTTCTTCAAGATTTATTAAATCTGGATAACAAACCAAAGACACCGCCCAGTAAAACACCGATGACCAAACCTCCTAGATGCGCGCCATTAGCGATCGCACCAGCCCCCAAGACTTCCAGCGCTCCCACCAAACCCACAAGAAGCCAGATCAACATAAAGCCCATAACAGCAGCGGGCAGCGGCTCCATCCAATGGGGTCGCAGGGCATTTCCAGCCCAAATAAAACCCATCAGCGCGTATACAACTCCTGACATTCCCCCAAAAATCGAAGGTCCAGAAATAAAAAATTGCACGCTATTTGAAAAGACTGCTGACGCCAAATATAAGCCCAGCATATTCAGCGAACCTAGGGACACCTCAATGCGACGCCCAAACTCCCAAATCCACAAACAATTGAATACCAAATGCATCCAACTAAAATGCAGCAACGTCGGGGTTATGAAGCGCCACCAGTCATTACCCGGCTCACCGAGGCGACCTCCACGAGAAGTCAGTTCTACTGGGACAAAATTAAATAGCTGCAGAATGGGCCCATAAAAACCCAGCTCTTTGAACAGCAGAAACACCAAACTGCTTAGGGCAACCAGAGCGAACGCAACTGGGGCAGATCTGATCTTATTGGGTAAGGGCATCGGACCATCGCAGCTTGTCGCGACAACTCGCGTAGAAGCTATTCCCCGGAGGATGCAACAAGATAAGCCGCTCCTTCTTCTTCCTGACAGTAACCGAATCGCCGGGCAGTGCCGTTAAGGAAACCTGGCCATCGCAAGTCACTAAAGGGTGTATTTGATTGCGAGACACCACATCGACCTTTATCTGCGAGTCACCGTGAACAACAATCGGTCGGCTGGTGAGGGAGTGGGAAAACATAGGCACTAAAACAATGGCATCGAGAGCCGGATTCATAATCGGGCCACCGCCTGACATTGAGTAGGCGGTAGAACCTGTGGGTGTGGCCAAAATCAGTCCGTCAGCATTCATGCGATAAACAAATTCGCCGTCGATGGTCAGTTCAAATTCAATCATTTGAGCCGAAGTTCCCGAATTCACAACGACATCATTTAGAGCCTCGGCCGCGCCAATTACCGAGCCGTCACGCATGACCTCCGTATCGAGTAAAAACCGCGAATCTCTCGTATAGTTGCCATCGAGCACCGCTGTTACTTGGGCCACCAAATCATCGGGACTCACATCGGTAAGAAAGCCAAGGCGACCTCGATTAACACCAATTACAGGGGTGTGATGCCGAACTAAGGTTCTGGCCGCACTGAGCAGTGAGCCATCGCCACCAATAACGATAGCTAAATCTACGGTTTCACCAATGGCATCGCGGGGTTGCATGGCTCGCTTCTCAAAATGTGAAAGCGTTGCAAGGCGATCTTCAAGAACCACGTCAACACCCCGAGCATCTAAGAGTGTCAGCAAGTCAGCTACAATTTGATTCACACCAGGGTGCTCGCGCCGACCAAGCAGACCGACACGCTGGAATTCCTTCCCCATAGTTACACCACCTCACTCACGATTAGCACGCTCAATTTTTTCAGCCACTTAGCGACTGGCGATGATAACGGTTAAGTTCTCGCCGTATACAGTGCGCCAGTTCGAAGCGCGGCAATTGCTCTCGAGCAGCAGCCATGCCCTCTCTGGCAGCTCGCTTCCAGAATACTGAATCGGACATCATTCGGTTAATGGCCACCACCATCTCTTCGCGGCTATCAGCCACAACAACCCCCGAACGCATACGGAAGTGCGATCTTCGCATGGCGTGACGGGTGGTGACTGTGGGAATGCCCCTAGCCATCGCATTCACCAACTTCGCATCGACGTGATCTTCAAATAGAAGCGGTTCAATCACAATTCTGCAACGCTGATCTAACAGCTGGTGGTCGTCAGTGCTCCAGTGCAGAACCACTCTAGCCATTGCCGACACTTGCTCAATGAATTCTCGCGAAGGCGCAGATCCGACAATATGAAATTCAACCCCCGGTATGACCCTCTGGGCTACCGGCCAAATCTCTTTTAAAAACCATTTTACACTGGCCACATTTCCGGCATCGCCCAAATAGCCATTAAAACCAATTCGCGGCTCAGTACGATTAAAATCAACCTCAGCTAGTGTCGGCTTAGCACCCGTTGGATGACTAAAGCTGTACTGCAGCTGTCGCATAGAAACACCGCGCTCAGACAACCTGGCAGCAAGACTCGGGCGGATAAAAACCATCTCTACTTCACGGCAAACATCGACTAGGTAGGGCTCGCGTAAATCGCTGCCAACCCCTGTGGTGTTTTCTTCGTTATCCATAACGCCCTGACCGTAGGGAATAAACGCGATAGGTACGTCAGTACCAATAGGTCGGTATGGCCATGACAACAAGCCATCTATCACCACAGCATCAAAGGCCTCAACGTTACGCTGGATCGTTGTCTGCAGTCGCGCGCAAAGCTTTGTGGTGCCAAAACGTTCTTTCATCAACCGTTTCAGGCCTTTGTCACAATCTACATCAGCACTGCTCTCCTCAAAACCGCCGGTCACTCGAAGAGGGCCAAGATCAACACGTAACCTATGCAGGCCTTCCGCAGTCACGGGGCCCACAACGGCCAGAGAAATTTCAAAATCACGGCTTAGAACACCGATGTTAATTCTCGATTGCAGCGACAGAATGCCCTCACCGCTACGCGACTGTACGGCACTAATGTAGAGCAGCTTAAGCGCTGGCGTATTAGCCATTACTTGAGGCCCACATTATTACCTTCAAGAACCCGCTCAGCTCGATAGCTTGACCGCACCAAGGCACCGGCCACCACCTCCATAAAGCCAAGAGATAAACCCAGGCTCCGATAATGCTCAAATTCCTCGGGAGTCACATACCTTGCGATCGGATAGTGATTTTTAGTGGGTTGAAGGTACTGTCCTAGCGTAATGACATCGACGCCATGTTCTCTACAGTCTTTCATGCACTGAACGATCTCGTCTTCGGATTCGCCTAACCCGAGCATTAGCGACGTTTTAGTGATGACATCAGGGCGGTATTGCTTGCCATGGGCCAACACTGAGAGCGTTTGTTGATACGTGGCTCGCACGTCTCTCACTGGATGAGTCAATCGCTCAACGGTTTCAATATTTTGTGCAAATACCTCTACCCCGGAATCGAGTAAAACTTCAATCGCCCGCGTATCCCCCAAAAAATCCGGGGTCAGTGCCTCCACGGCCGTTTCCGGGTTTTGATCCTTCACAGCGATCACAACCTCGGCGTATCGCGATGCACCGCCGTCCGGCAAGTCATCACGGTTAACCGAAGTCAATACAACGTATTTGAGCCCCATCAATTGCACCGCACGAGCAGTCTTATCCGCTTCATCAGGATCGAGCCAACCTTGGGGGTTACCGGTATTTACCGCACAAAACTGACAGGCTCGGGTACAAACATCACCCATTAACATAATCGTGGCGGTACCCGCGCTCCAACACTCGCTAATATTGGGGCACTTGGCCTCCTCGCAAACGGTCGCCAGATCATTGTTGTGCACGATGGTTTTGACTGCTGCATATTTGGGCGTGCTGTGAATCCGTACGCGCAGCCAATCGGGTTTTTTCAGAGCAGCAGAGGCCGTAGCACTTCGTTTGATGCCATCTTTAATCGCCCGCACACCCCTGTCAGTGGTGAATTTCTCACCGCTTTTCACCTGCTGGGTGGGGATTAGCTCAACTTTTCTATCAACCGTAGATTCACTCATAGTGTCCATTATATCGCGATCAACGCCTTACGTAGCAGTATTTCGTAGTTTAAAAACTCCATGAAATACGGTGGTTTTGACACCATACAAGCCCGGTTCAGCCCCCGCGAAAATCGGCAGCGCGAGCCCTGCCTGTCGCCATTCAAGTTAAAGGCTGGCGATCGAAACTCCGACCCCATTGAGCGCAGCATTGCCGGTTAACTCATCGATGTACGATGACTCCGTAATTGCATTGCAACTGACACCCGCATGGACGTTGGCAACACCACTGCGCGTGCCTTGTCGACCATGGCCATAGCCGTGAGGCAGGCTGACAACTCCTGGCATCATCGTGTCGGTAATTTCCAGCTCAACCACTATCTGCCCTGCCTGACTAGCGACGCTAACGCGAGACCCGGTGAGCCAACCCTCGCGCTGCGCATCGTCGGGGCTAACTTGCAAAGTACATCGCTGAGGGCCTTTCACCAGTCGAGTAAAATTGTGCATCCATGAATTACAGTCGCGCACATGACGTCGCCCTATGAGCCGGTAGCCCTGACTCGCCTCACCAAGCTGCTCCTCGAGGCGGCCTAAATCTTCAAAAATAGCGGAAAGAGCCAGATTAATCCGCTGACCCGGAGTTTGAAGGCGCTCGGGAAGCTGGGGTTTCAGCGGCCCCAGGTCGATTCCCGACGGGGTGGCGCGAAGTGCTTCTATTGAAAGTTTATATTCACTGCTATCGCCATAAGGCCCGGCTTTTAAACCGTGATCAATAATGACGTGTGGAGGTACCGCGCTTCGCGCATCAAGATTAAAGGCACTAGCAATACGTTCGCCCAAGCCCTGAAAAATCTCCCAATCATGCAAAGACCCCTCAGGCTTTTCAAATACGGCGTCACTAAAGCGTGCTGTGTTACGCATCGCGTTCACATGAAAGGCCAGATCGTAATGGTCGTGCTCTAGCGGTGATGTAGGGGGCAAGATGACGTCAGCATGTCGGGTTGTTTCATTGATCCATGGATCGAGGGATACCATAAACTCGAGATCTTCCAAGGCACCGTCCAAAGCATCACCTGCAGGAGTCGAGAGCACCGGATTGCCCGCGCCGGTAAAGAGCGCTCGAATTTTACCCTCACCGGGGGTAGTGATTTCTTCAGACAAGCAGGCAACCGGCAATTCGCGATCAAACTCCGGAAGCTCTCGAACACGACTGCTATGCCGGCCAAAGCCACCCGGGCTTACACCCAGTACCTGATCAACTGCAGGCAAAGTAAACAAACTACCGCCCTCTCGATCGAGATTAGCGGTCAAGACATTAATCACCTGAATCGCCCACTGGCAAAGCGTGCCAAAGCGTTGGGTAGAAACGCCCATGCGGCCGTAACAGATCGCTCGGTCAGCACTAGCGAAATCATGGGCTAATTGAGTAATTTTTTCAGAACTCATTCCCGTGTGCGACGCCGCCCACTCGGGCGTATAAGACACGACAGCTCGCTGAACTTCATCAATGCCATCGACGAAACCCGTCAAATGACCCAAATCAACAAGATCATCTCGAAACAGCAGGTGAATCATGGCAAGCAACAACGCAGCGTCGGTCCCCGGCCTTGCAGCATGGTGCTCCGTGGCCAGTTCAGCCGTTTCCGTTCTTCGCGGATCAATAACGACCAGCTTCCCGCCGCGTTCGGTCAATGATTTGATACGTTTACGAACGTCTGGAACCGTCCATATGCTGCCATTGGACGCGACGGGATTAGCGCCGATCATGAGAAAGTAGTCTGTCCGATCAATATCGGGAATCGGAAACATCAGCTTGTGCCCGAAAAGCCAGAGCGAAATCAAGTGATGCGGCAACTGATCGACTGATGTCGCCGAGAAGCGATTGCGGGTTCGGATGTGTTTAAACAGTGCACTTTGATGGGTCATCATGCCGTAGTTATGAACCGTCGGATTTCCCATGTAGATTCCAACAGCGTCCACACCATGATTTTTGATCGTGTCAATTAACCCCTGAGCCGCAAGATCGAGCGCCTCATCCCATTCGATAGGCTGGTGCTCATAATCTCCGTCAGCGTTGCGAACCCGTTTAACCGGCTTTTTCAGGCGGTCAGGATCGCTATGGATATCTTGAAGCGCCACCGCTTTTGGGCAAATATGTCCGCGACTAAGGGGGTCATCGGGGTCACCTTTAATTGAGACCACCTCAGACCCCTCTGTTTCTATAACGACGCCACAAATGGCCTCACACAAATGACAGGCCCGATAATGGGTTTGGCGCTCTTGATTCATAAAGGTAGCATCGCTGACAAAAACACCACCCTGCCCTGCCCCATCAAAAAGCGCAAGGGTATTGCTGGGTCTGAAGGGGCTAGTGGCTGAAGCTTGGGCAGATTTGCTCCCCAGGACATGGATCAAACATCCCAATAACCGAACACTCAAGGGCCCAACTGAATCAATGCTTTCTCAACCAATATGGCCGATAATGATTCGGCGCCCCCAAGCAGAGCAGGTATATTGATATCGGCGTATAGACCGTAAAAATTAACAGCGATTTTGCGTTGTAGTAATCCTATTTTTTAGGCGTTTAACTCCCAATCCAAACAACAAAACCAAGACAACCCGAGGCAGTTGATGAACAGGCTAAAGCGTGTTTTTCTCCGAAAAAGAATCAAGCCAATTGCAGCTCTACTGGCCATCAAAAAACTCTTGCGAGATCCCGATGACACCAGTCAGGTTTTCAAGATCATTGACGCACTCAGTGGCGATGTGATTGGTCAAACAGTAAAGCGGCTATTAGATGACGGCTCGGGCCGGGAGCTACTCGCCAGCAAGCCTAACATCGTGACACTACTCAATGATCGTGAGCAGCTATCGGCAATGCCCGTCGGCTCAGTAGGGCATACCTATTACCAATTTGTTCACGGCCAGAACCTGTCTGCAGACGGACTCGTCGCATCAAGCGAAGGCTCTCGCAACAACCAAGGTTTTTCCGCCAACGAGCGCTGGACGGGAGATCGACTGCGAGACATTCACGATTTGCAGCACGTTATGACCGGATACGGACGGGACCCCATTGGTGAACTCAGCCTACTGTCCTTCATGACCACGCAGGTTCCCAATCGCGGCATTAACTTCATCATTAAAATGGCCAAGCGTAAGTATCAGCAAGAAATAGCAGCACTTGATATCGATGCGCTGGTTCTCGAAGGCAAAAATCTGGCACAACAAGCCGCATGGATGCCCGCTATTCACTGGGAGGAGCGCCTCACCGAGTCTCTAGAGAATGTTCGCGCTGAGTTAGGCTTCGTTACACCCACGAAGTACCAAAACAGCAAAATGAACCATCCCGAGTGGTTTTCTGCTACCTAATATCTCACCGAATCGGCCAAGGTTTCGCAGCGGCGTGGACTATCTGGCACCAGCCCGCATGTCAGCAGACCTAAATCGGGCTTAATCATAAAACGCTGCGCAGGTCGGCATGGCAAAACGCTAATTTACATCGGCATGAGAGCCGGTCTAATCTCTAGGTATGTGTACCCAGGGACGGCACTGCTATGGCCATCAAAAAATCACACCACTTCACTCCCGATGAAAATTTCACACGGCTATTGCATGGCTATAGTGGCAATGCGGTTAACGGTGTTGGCGAACACCAAAAACGACGCCCGTCGATGGTCTGGTGGGCACCTGACCCGGCATTGGCACCCTTTGGTGCGGCGCAAAAATGGTTTTACTCAAGGGAACAACCCGATGAGGAAATGCTTGAACTCCGGAGGGCGCGCCACCAGGTTGTAGCCCAGTCCACCCCTGAAGTCGCCCCTGAGAAAGTGTTCAGGCAGCCCCATGAATGGACGGCTGAACTGCAACAGTTTATTGCGTCAGGGGACTGCGAAATGACCGGAGTCACCCCGTTGGAGGAAGATTGGGTCTTTAACCATGAAACCTCGGCACTGCCGAACATTGTCATGCTTGGTGTACAGCACGATTACGAAGAGTTAAAGCATGTTCCCGAAATTCAGGGTGGCAAGGACGTCACGAGACAATATCTCAGGGCAGCCGCAGCCGCCAAAAAGGTCGCCGCTTGGCTACGCGAGCAGGGCTATCAGGCCGACGCGGTCACCGGCCCCATGACGGGAAAGATATTGATGATTCCACCCGCCATCGCGTGCGGTTTTGGTGAGCTGGGAAAACATGGCTCAATCATCAATCAAGAATTCGGCTCTGCTTTTCGGTTATCCGCCGTACTGACGGATGCTCCGTTTGCCAGCACGCCTCCCAGAGAATTCGGGATCGATGATTTCTGTAGTCGCTGTCGCGTCTGTGAAAATGCCTGTCCCCCAGAAGCCATCGCGCCCGAAAAGCAGCTCGTGAGAGGTGTCGATAAATGGTATGTCGACTTCGACCGCTGTATCCCTTATTTCGCAGAGACCTCGGGATGCGCCATTTGCATCGCGGTGTGCCCTTGGTCACTGCCTACTGTGGGCCTGAGTCTGGCGGCAAAACTGAAAAGGCGGGCACAGCGTTTAGCATCTGACGCTACAGGAAAAAACGCCGAAACAACGGGATCCAACCAACAACCCGCCGACCCAACCTGATCTTCGCGCTGCCTGCCCTTCTATTGCCAGACGCTAATACAGACCGGACCGATACTCTGCGGTCGTGGCTACCCTAATGGCGATAGCGCCGGATCATCCGGGGCGCCCTAGTTCCCCAATTGCATGTAAAACAGTTATTTAGCCTTGAGCCCAGCAACAAACCCCGCCATTTCAGCAGCACTCTCAGCGTTGAACTGTTGTGCCTGCTCGTTACCGTTTAGCGCCGACAGCAGCTCAGCACTGCCGTTAATATCGGCTAACAAATTCCACCCGTAGGTTTTTTTCGCTACGGCCTGAGCCAGAGGCAAGACGTACAGTGCCATGTAATCAGGTGCCATAGGGGTATCCCCCATTAAATAGGGCCCGCAATTAGCCAGTTGGTTTATTGTTCGCACACCTTTTTCGAGGACTGGCTTTACCTCGTCAATGGTCAGTTCCTCGTTGCGCCCGCCAAAGAGTGCGCCGGGAAACAGTCGACGCGCCGGCAACTCGAGATACAACTCTAAAGAGTGCATGAGCTGACGTGCTCGTGCCTTGTCATAGCTTCCTGTGGGAAGTACGGGTTTGTCGGGGTACTGCTCATCAAGGTATTCGAGAATAACCTGTGTCTCGGCGATGAAACCGTGCTCGGTTTCCAGACACGGCACCTTGCCCATGGGGCTCCTAGCGACCCAATCCACGCTTTGGCTGGGAAACGTTTTTACAACCTCGTAATCAAGGCCCTTGGCCGCAAGGGTCATCCGGACCATATTGAAATAGTTACTGACAGCAAAGCCGTAAAGTTTGAGCACACTGATCTCCAAAATACTTGTTTTACATACACTAACATCCAGACGTGCTTTCTAGAATAAAAAAGAGCGCTGCCCACTGCTGTTCTAGGTTGGCATAATCATCACAGCGTAAAAAAATATATTCTGAAAAACCACAAAGCAGAGAACATGACCCATGATAAAAGTGATTACACTGCTTTCCAGAAAAGCCGGCATGAGCAAAGCTGATTTCCGAAAATATTATGAAAACAACCATCGGTTGATCGGGGAAAAATATCTTGGTGGATACGCCGCGCATTACCAACGGCGTTACGTTTGCTCTGCGACTCCTGACGCTCAGTACGGTATTGAACCTGACTTCGATGTGGTCATGGAAATCTGGTTTCCCGACCCGGCTGCCATGCAAAAGGCGATGGCCGCGCTGGCACAACCCACGGCTCAAGCCGAAATAATCGCCGATGAGGAACAGCTATTTGATCGCGTAAAAACCGTCACCTTTGTCGTAGATGAGGTCGCATCGACGTTGCCAGCACCGAATCAATCGCCAGAGGTTTTCTAGAAATTCCACCCTGACCGACGTCCGTTGACTCGCACCCACAGTAAGGGGCAACGTTTGGCAACATCTAGAACGAAGCCTTCCTACCCGAGGTTAAAAGTTCCAAGGGCGGAAAACTCCGACTCCGGCCATGCTTACTCAGTGATGGGCGTTAAACCCCGACGCTTGAGCAACGGCTCTAAAGCCGCATCTCGGCCCCGGAAGTTACGGTACAAAGTCATCGCATCTTCAGAACCGCCTCGTGATAACAACCTGGCTCTGAAGTGGTCACCGTTGTCTCTTTGTAGTCCATCGTTCTCGATAAACCATTCCACGGTATCAGCATCAAGCACCTCACTCCAAATATAAGAGTAGTACCCCGCAGAATACCCGCCAACTATGTGAGAAAAGTATGTGGTTCGGTAGCGCGGTGGCACCACCTCAAAATACGCTCCCGCTTCGTTTAAAGCATTAGCCTCGAAATTTAGCACGCCTTCGGCATCGGGCAACTCATCTACCGATCGCTGATGCCAAGCTTGATCCAGTAGCGATGCCGCCAAATATTCTGTCGACCTAAACCCCTCGTTAAACCGTGCTGAAGCCGATACCTTTTCCAGAAGCTCAACAGATAACGACTCGCCCGTCTCATAATGAACCGCATAATTTGAAAGTATCTCTGGCCAGCTAGCCCACATTTCATTGACCTGCGAGGGATACTCTACAAAGTCACGAGGCACTGACAAACTGCTGGGATATTGCACATCAGCAAACATAGAGTGCAAAGCATGACCAAATTCATGGAAAAGCGTTGTCACTTCATCCCACGTTAGTAACGTGGGTTCACCCGCTGGTGGACGAGGAATATTTAAGTGATTCGCCGACACTGGCCGCGTCCCCATAAGGCCTGACTGGGACACATAAGACATGGCCCAAGCACCACCCCGCTTTGAAGCTCTGGCGTACATATCTTCTACAAATAATGCGAGCACGGAATCGTCGGCGTTGCGAACCTCCCAGACCCGCACCGTTTCATGATAGACCGGCAGGTCATCGCGTAGCGTAAAAGTAATGCCGTAAAGCTGTTCCGCAGCATAAAACACGCCGCGGGTTAGCACATTATTGAGCTCAAAATACGGCTTGAGCTCAGACTCATCGAAGTCATATTTCTGCGCCCGCAAACGTTCAGAATAATAGGCCCAATCCCAAGCTGCCAAATCGAAATCTCCCCCCTCAGCAGCAATCAACGCTTGCAGCTCTGCTGCCTCGATCTTGGCATTGGCCACCGCTACAGGCGCTAAACTGGTGAGCCTTTCGTTGACCGCCTCCGTAGTCTTTGCTGTTTGGTTCTCGAGATTAAAGGCAGCATGATTGGGGAAACCCAGTAGACTGGCACGCTCGGCACGCAATGTCATAATTTTTGAAACCGTCTGGCGGTTATCGAAATCACCGCCCGAGGAGCCTCGCCCAATAGAAGTCTTATAGATCCGCTCTCTTAAATCACGATGCGTTAGACGAGCGAGCGCGGGTTGTCCCGACGTATTAAGTAGCGGTATCACCCATTGATTTTCAAGACCCCTTGCCACTGCCGCAGCTTTAGCCGATGCGACCTCTCCTTCGGACAGCCCATCAAGCTGCTCTAAGTCTTCAACGACAATCGCCTGAGCATTGACCTCAGACAGGACATTTTGTCGAAACGCAGTTTGCAGGCTAGCCATCTCAGCATTTATCGCGCGCATTCGTTCCTGCTCAGCCTCCGTCAGTAGCGCGCCGGCCCGAACAAAGTCTCTGTGCGTTTCCTCTAGCAACCGCAATGACTCTGGATCGAGGGACAAGTTTTCCCGCTCGCGATATAACGTATCGATGCGTTTGAAAAGCTGCGAATCTAGCAAAATGGCATCGCCATGTTCCGCAAACTGCGGCGACATCCGCACTTGGATCGCTTCGATGTCATCATTGGTATCAGCCGAGGACAGGCCAAAAAATACGGTGGCAGCGCGATCCAGTAACTGACCACTTTGCTCCATTGCTACCAGGGTATTTTCAAAAGTTGGCAGCGTCCCATTGCTAGCGATGGCAGCTATTTCGGCACGCTGCTCTGCCATGCCTTGAATCATCGCCGGCTCGAAGTGTTCATTTTTTATACGATCGAAGGGGGGATAACCAAACTGCAGCTTGCTAGCCGTCAGCAGGGGGTTTTCATCGAGAACCGCTGCATGATCAGACAAGGAGGTCCCCTCTGCGTTTGGCTCCATAGCATCTTCCCCAGTACAAGCACCCAACATTAACGGGATCAAAGCGCTGCCCAATATTTTTACTACGTTCATGTCTACTTCCTTGTATTCATTATGACTAACCGATGATTCTAAACTCATGACTTCAATTTGTACGGCCATAAAAAAGGCCGCCGTCATTCGATGGTGGGAAGCACCTCCCAGTCGGGAGCCTCAAACTCTCCAATAAACTCCACCGTGACGATGCCTGACTGGGCTTCAATAATCGCCTTGACTGCATCTCCTCCCATAAGAGAGGCAGCATCTCTAGCGACTTTGCTCTCCCAGGTCGCAATGGCCAAGGCGCGTCTATCGTCACCGATTTTGCGGTGTAACCTCGTACCTTGAGCTCCGTAAGAACGCTGTATCAGTGCGCTAGCTTCCATCCAAGAGGCCGCGTATTCATCGATGGAGTGGCCTGCTTTAGCAGTAACCTCAAAGATATAGTACATGGACACCCTCCTCAGAGGCTGGGTTTAGCCCCTTTTAAACATGCGACCGCAGCACCCAGCTTACGCACTCCAGCACTGGCCTTCGTTATCCGAGCCTGTGCCTTAATGCTTTTGCTCAAATTTCAAATAGCAATGCGCGCAAAGTGCTTCGTATGTCACCCCTGGAGCATCTATCATAATCTGATGCCCCTCATGCGCCATACCCTCATCACCCAACCGCGCGTTGAAGATAGCTTTCCCACCGCAGCGACAAATTGTCTTCATTTCTTCCAAGGCATGAGCAACTTCTAGAAGGCGCAGACTACCGGGAAAGGCTTGTCGCCTAAAGTCGGTGCGTATACCGAATGCCACGACCGGGAGACCGTCAAAGACAGCAATCTCCAGCGCTGCATCGACCTGCTCGGGCTCCAAAAATTGCGCCTCATCAATAAGCACACAAGCCAACGCAGACTCAGATGAAGATCGATGCCGACCTAACTCGTTGACTCTTTGCCGCAGATCATCCCCTGAAGCAAGTAGAATATCAGCCGTGCGACTAACACCAAGCCGAGACACAATTTGATTGTGGCCTTTGGTATCTAGTGCCGGCTTCACCACAACCACCGCCTGCCCGCGCTCCTCGTAATTATGGGCCACCTGCAGAAGCGCCGTACTTTTTCCACTGTTCATGGCGCCGTAACGAAAGAATAATTTACTCATGTCCGAATCCGACGACCTGACTCATTGGCACCAGTGTAAATGCCACTCAACAACATCGCTTAAAGTTCAACGCAGATCTTGCCAAAGTGTTTTTGCGACTCCTGATGTCGAAATGCCTCACCTAAAGCCTCCAAAGGCATGGAGCAATCGATGACAGGCTTTAGATCATGTGCCTCAATGGCGCGCGACATTGCTAACTGATCACTGTGGCTGCCGACTGTGATACCACTAAGCCGCCCATTTTTTGTCATCAAAGCCGCAGTAGGAACCTCACCGGCGAAGCCCGTTAAGACACCAATAAGACTAATGCAACCGTCCACCGCCAAGGCATTAACTGATTGCGGGAGATTTCCCGGTCCCCCGACTTCGACGACCAGATCCACGCCTGTACCACCGGTCATCTCAAAAGCCGTCGCACCCCAGTTGCCGTTCTCACGATAGTTGATCAGATGCTCGGCACCGAGCTCTCCTAGGCGCTCAAGTTTTGCATCAGAAGATGAAGTCGCAATGACTCTACAGCCCATCATGCGAGCAAATTGCAGCGCAAAAACAGAAACCCCCCCGCTACCCTGAACGAGTACCCAATCGCCCGGTTTCAGGGCGGTTTCAACGAAGAGGGCCCGCCAGGCGGTTAAACCCGCACAGCTCAAGGTTGCCGCCTCAATATGGCTCAAATTTTTTGGGGACTGACTAAACGCACTTGCAGGCATGGTCACTGTCTGTGCGGCGAACCCGTCAATATGGTCGCCAGGAACGCCTTGAAGACACGCCGCTGTTGGTCGACCGCTAATCCACTGAGGAAAGAAATGGCTGATCACATTATCGCCAACGGAAAAATCACTGACGCCATCTCCCACCGCAGTCACAACACCCGCACCATCTGACATCGGGATACGCCCGTCTGCGGCGGGTATCAAACCAACGACAACGGCGTAATCATGAAAGTTAAGGGAAGTCGCTTTGATAGCGACCTGAATCTCATGGGAACTCGGTGCCCGTGGCTCGACATCTACTAGTGAGAGTTGGTCTATGCCCCCAGGGGCTGCAAGTGACATGGCCTGCATACTAAGCATCCTAAACTAGAAAAATTGGCTCAAGTATAGCGACACTGCCTCAACAAAGCCTGTGATCTTACGAAACCGTAGCGCCCCACAAAATTTTTCGTTGCATCATTGGCCGAACTCGTTAAGTGCTGCACTGCTCCGCAAAAGCCCTGGCGGAATCAGTGGCTGCGCCACTTGAGACAGCCGCAACGATCTCCCAGGGACGCACACAAGCGTCTTGCTTTTCACACCACTGATACCCCGCCGAACCAATACAACCGTTACTGTCGCTATCGCTACCAACCCGCAACGCGGCTTTTAAATTTTCACCAGCAACGCGATAGACCGTGAGCCCGTCGTTGATCGTTTCTAGCACTTTTATTTCTGAAATCTTCATGGGATCTATGGACAGGGGATCGGCGGATAAAATCACCAAATCGGCTTGCTTTCCTACCACAATTGAGCCTTTTTGCATTTCTTCAAAATGCTGATATGCCGGCCAGATTGTAATGGCTTTTAAACCTTCATAAGGTGTGACTCGCTGGTCGGCGCCTAGCACCTTACCGCTGCGCGTCGTTCTTGTGACGGTTGCCGATAACACGCGCATCGAATCTGGCCTAGCAACAGGTGCGTCGTGGTGTGATGAAAAAATCATCCCGGCATCGAGCACATCACGAGTCGGCGAAATATAGGCGGCGCGCTCTGGCCCTAGCACTGATTCGCGATGCCAATCGCCCCAGTAAAACGTGTGCATAGGAAAGAGTGAAGGCATGATTCCCAGCGCTTTTAGACGGCCAATTTGATCTTTGCGCAGCGTTTGCCCATGAATGAGAACATTGCGGCGATCACCGAGTCCGTGTACCGCAACAGCGCGCTCAATTGCATTAAGATAACGATCAATGGCTGCATCACCATTGCAATGAACTAGGATTTGACGATTGTTCGCGAATGCATCCATCACTTCGTCATTGACCTGCTGTTCGGTCATTGCCGGATATCCGACATAATCTGCGGGCTGACCGTGAGGGGCGACAAAATAGGGTTCCGTCAGCCAAGCCGTTTTCCCCTGTGGTGATCCATCGATGGTGAGCTTTACTCCAGCAATACGAAACCCGTTGGTATAGCCAATACCCTCATAGCCCGAACCGTTGTAGTAAGGCGATGCGGTCATCTGATCTTTAACGGTGTAGTCGAGGTAAAGCGCTACGTCGATAGGCAACGCGCCGCGCTCGGCGCGGGTTTGAGCAGTCGCTAGCGACGATGCGAAACCCCGCCCCTCTTGGGCCGTGGTGTAGCCGTAGCTCGCAAATAGCTGCATTCCTTGCTCAAGCAGATCGACCGCATAAGCCGGCTCAATACTTGTCTGAAAAACACGCAGGGCGCTAAAAAACGCATTTTCTTCGAGCACGCCGTTAGGCGTTTTACCATCCTTCTCACAGCGAATTAATCCGCCGGAAATCTCTTTGGTGCAGTCATCGATTCCAGCGAGCGCCAGCGCTCGACGATTAAACACGCCAAAGTGACCCGACTGATGAATAATCATCAACGGCTTTTCCTCGGTAACTGTGGACAGCTCGTTGGCGGTAGGGAACATGCCCTCCGACAACTGCGAATCATCAAACCCAAAGCCTAGCAGCCAACCGGTTCTCTCAATGAACTCGACCCCCGAGGGGGACATCTGCCAGTCTTCTAGGGTAGCTATGAGGCTAGCAAAATCTGTAACAGCACCATCGGGTACTGGAAGCATATTGGCACTCGCCGCCTGAAGCCCAGCACTCACCACGTGTCCATGGGCGTCAACGAATCCGGGAACTACGGTTTTGCCTTGAAGGTCTATTTTTTCTGTCGTTTCGGTGATAAACGGTTGAAGGCCTGCAGTATCACCAACGTAAGTAATTAGCCCCTCACGAGTGGCTACTGCCGTTGCCTTGGGGTTATCGTCGTCAACCGTGATGATCTTTCCGTTAAAAAACACCTTGTCGGCCGTTTGCTCTGTCTCGACCCCAGTTGGCAAAGATAACGGGGCTGAGGTATCACAGGCGGAAATCACCGCAAAAATCATAACGGTCAGACTGATCAGTACAGTGGGTTTACGCATAACACTCATCTCTCGCTATTCCGGGGAAAGTTTACTTCTTAGAAGTATACCGCCGTGAATTCAGCCGTGATAACACCCGTTCCATCGATTAAGGTCAACCTGTCGCCAGCGATGGCAAATGATATCGTCTGATCTAACGCATCGAGGAAGCGTTTCTCTGTGGGCATCGCGTCTGCACACGCCATCCTTGTGGTGGCCATTGATCCAAGAAAAAGCCGATTTTTAGTGACCTCGTACACCCCAGAAAACTTATTGCACCCCGCAAATCCGCGAACGCTTTGCGTGTCCTCACGAAACTGCAAATAGACCTCACGAAGCTGTGACCAGCTCATCGTGACGGGCGCGTTGTTTAGGGCAGTGAGTTTCCAGTAGGTGTTTGCAAGTGGCGCTTTCGGGCCGGTCGAAGGAGACTCACTATCCACTCCAGAGTGAATAGGCTCTGTTTTAGCCGCCGAATCGGCGGGCCTTGGTGACATTGGAACACAGCCCGCCAATACAAATGCGGCAAGTAGTAGGTGTCGTACTGATACAAAAGTCATAGCCACTCCTAGCCTTTCCTTATGCCGAGCTCTTCGTAGCCAGCATCATTTTTGGCGCTGCAATTGGCTATCAAGCAAAGCCCAAAAAAACAGTGGGCGCACGCCGAGGTCAACCCCTGTAAACCCCCAATGAATGCTACAGTGGGAAAGGATTTCAGCAATCGTTTTCTGACCAAGACGCGATCAAATAAGGCCTAGTAGCTGACATGACAACCTCTTTTAAAGGCGTATGAACCATGCCTCAGGCAACTTTTGACATGGCATTAAGTACGGAAAAAGTTCTGCTTTTTTATAAAGCCAAGAAAAACCGAGTGCAAGTTATTGCTCGGGATGGAAGAACCCTTAATCTGCCCTGGGAGCTTTTCAAACCCTACATTACCCCCACAGGTATTCATGGAAGCTTCACGATATTTTTTGGGGTCGAAGGAAAATACGAACGTCTAGTTTTGATTTAAATCGCCGCAAGCTGCGCCTCATGTTGGACTTTGCTAATCGAGTCTCGCCGGCTGATGTCACCCAACGTGTGTTGCGGCGATTACCTGCTGAAATGTGGTGATTCGAAACGGGCAATCACAGCGGCAAAACCCCGGGCATGGACAGCCGCATTGTGACACGCGTCTAAGGGCCTTTATCCTCATCTTGCGGAGAACCTATTTCTGTGATCGACCCCTGCACCGCGGGTTCCGAAAGTGCTGTGTCTTCCTTGGGCAAGGAAGCGGCTGAACTCCCAGCCTCTTCTATCGGCTCTTCTATCGGCTCTACCAGAAGCTCCAACCGGCTTGTCTCAAGCTCGAAATCGCGTGGCTCAAGGTCGGGCAATTCTTTGGATATCTTAGTCGATATTTTTCTAAATTTGTCGACCTTACCAAAAAGACCCTGCTTCCCAGCGAGAGCGACCACAGCCTTGTTGTAGTGATTTCCAACGGTCGTTAGTGACCCTCCCAAACTGCGCAGCCCCTCAGCGACTCCAGTGACCTTGTTGTAGATATCAGCCGCCATATCACTGATTTCTTTCGCCTCAGCATTACTGCGCTCCAGCATCCAAAGGTTGGCGACAGTTCGTAGAATAGGAATCAATGTGGTGTGCGACACCAAGACTATCTGTTTACTAAAGCCGTACTGAAACAACTCTTTATTGTGCTTCAGCGCCTCAATGTAAGCCGACTCCATTGGCATAAACATGAGTACATAACTGGGGCTCTTCATGCCTGTGAGGTTGGTATAGTCCTTCGAGGCCAGGTCGTCGATATGCTTTCTCACCGCGTGAACATGCTCCGTCATCGCCCGCTTGTAGTCCTCTGGCGTTTCCGCAGCTATCGTTCTTTCATAGGCGTTGAGCGTTACTTTACTGTCGATAATGAGCTGACGATTTTCCGGTAAGCGCACAAGAAAATCCGTTCGCTTCACCTTGCCGGTGCTATCTGAAAAGCTGTCCTGCATTGTGTAGTGATCGCCCTCAATCAGACCGCTGATCTCCAACGTACGCTGCAATTGCGCTTCGCCCCAAGCCCCACGCTGTTGAGAGTCCCCTTTCAATGCTGTGGTGAGATTACTCGCGTCTTGACCAATTTTTAATCCTAGATCTTTGACGCCATCAATAGCCTGCTGCAAGGAGGTATGGTTCTTTGTCGATGCGTCATGCACTTCGTTGACCCGACTTTGAAACCCAGCAATTTGCTCCTGTAACGGTTTCAAAAGTCCCCCGAGATTGGTTTGGTTAGCCTCAGCGAATTGCTTACCTTTTTGCTCAAAAACCTTGTTCGCAAGATTTTCGAATTGTTGGTTCAAAGACTCAGTGGAGTTTTTGAGAAACTCTTTTTGAACCCTTAGATTTTCCTCCTGCTGCTCTCGCTCAGTGACTAGCACGGCGGTTTCAGTGGTCTGCTTTTCTAGTTTTTTAAGCAGCTGCTGTCGCTCAGACTTCAACTCATCAAGGTCTCGCTGCAAACCTAGAACTCGACCTTGGGCCGCACTGAGCTCTGCCTGCCCCTGGCGCAATGTCAATAATTCACCGTTGCTTTCAGCTAACTGACCCGCAAGACGATTTTTCTCTAAGCCAGAAAACTCCTTTTCCTTTTCGAGCCGCAGACAGTCATCTTCGCGATCCCTTAATATTGCAGCGGCCGCGTCGCTCGCGTTGGCCGCCGACACTAAATCTGCCTGAAGCTGATCACGAGCCTGTTGTGTATTGCTCAGCTGCAACTCGAGCATGGCGGTCTTGGAGCGGCCTCGATACGCTGCGGCAAAGTAGGAGGCCACCACTAAGAGCAGCGCCACCATCACCAGAGCCATTGAACTCTCGCTCATAGCCGACATTAAATTATTGCTCTAAAAACTGAAACGTTGTTGGACATAAAACCCACCGCCTTTCTGTGAAGCATTGGTCTCTGAGATAAAGAACATCAGAGGCACGTATACATGCTCAAACTTTCGCAATTACCTTTATTTCCACCTTAAGTCCGGGATCAACCAAAGCCGAGACGCCAATCAGTGTTTGAGCAACTTCCGGCTTTTTGCCGTAAGCAGCCTCCCTAGCGTCAAAGATTGCTGGAACCTGACGCATACAATCCTTCATGTCTGTCACGAAGAACGTTTCATCCACGATATTGTCCATTGTGGCTCCAAATTCAAACAAAACAGCCGCAATGTTTTTATAGGCCGCTTCGACCTGAGAGGGTAAATCTGATGGGATTTCTCCAGCCTCAGTCATGCCCACCTGACCCGCCAAGTACAAGGAATCGCCAACGCGCACACCCTGGCTGAAAAAATCGGCGTAAGGACCCGCTCTGAACAACTCTTTCTCGATAGACATGGCATCTCTCGTGTAAATAAGCACTGAATTTACTGCACTATAACTGCGCGACGGCTTGGGCAACAAAGAAATTCGAACCCGCAATAACAACTCCAGTTACTTAAGCGCGAGCTATTATCACCACTGCCGTTATGAAATCCTGTGGGCAAACCAACAATGCCCTTCGCTTCGCAGTTGGCAGTTGGCGCTTTGCCATCATTTCATGTTCCTAGCCCAGCGCGGCTGCCTATCGCGTTAAAAATACTTTACTAGTCCGCAAGGGAAACATTATGGCCCTCACCGACGTATCCGCTTAATTTACGATTCCAGCTTGATTAACTCAAAAATATCAACTCGTAAAACGCCGTTAAGGCAAACTGATTTTGCGGATAAGAACAAACTGGCTGGTTGAGTGCCTCGTTAACGATGCAGGCACCCACGGTAGCATTGTGGCCTTTAAGAAACGCGCAGGCTAACATTGATTCAGGCTTCATCTAATCTGCATCTTGGGTTAAGTGATCTCAAAATTTGGCGTATATTGCCAATAAGGCGCCACATCGACCAAGAGGAGGGATAATCTGTGGAAAGTTTTGTTGTAACCGATATCCTATTCCTGTCTGGGGTCATCCTGATCTTGGCTGCCGGCATTGCCCGATATACGAGAGCCTCTAAGGATGAACCCGATCCCAAATATCAACACTTTGGCCCCCCCACTAAAAAGTCTCATTCGATAAAGTCCGGCGAGCGCGCTGTTTTTGAACCCGCTGATCCGGCTGACGAAGGCGCTCTGTGGAGCGCTTACAGCCCCGTGGGCCGGACAGACCGAAAACGCCGACATCGATAACCCTGACTCAGTTGGTAACTATCCGATAGGAGCTTGAGTGATAGAAAAATATTTCATGATTGGGCTCTACTTTGGAATTCTTCTGCTGCTGGGCTACGTCGCATCAAAGCGCATAAAGACCCTGAGGGATTTTGTTGTTGGCGGTAAGTCGCTAGGGTTTTGGGTGGCTGCTTTTTCGGCCCAAGCGACCGGTGAATCAGCCTGGTTACTGCTGGGACTGACCGGCATGGGAGCGATGATTGGCTTTTCTGCCTATTGGGTTGTGCTGGGAGAGTTACTCGGTGTCTTTGTCATGTGGTTTTTCATGGCCGGACGCTTCAAGCGGCTGACCGATCGCTATGACTCTATGACAGTTATCGATTATTTAGTCACGCGCCTACGATGTAAGACTCACCTTTTGCGCGTGGTTGCGGCGCTGAGTCTTTGCGTATTCGTTTTGATTTACATCGCCGCCCAAATCGATGCAACGGGCTCTGCCTTTGAAACCTTTCTTGGTTGGCCTTACCTAACGGGCGCTATTTTTGGGTTTAGCATTGTCACTATTTATTGTTTAGCCGGCGGATTTTTAGCGGCCGCTTGGACCGATATGTTGCAAGGCGCCGTCATGTTGGCGTGCCTCATGCTGCTACCTACTGTGGCCATACTCACTTTGACCCATGCAGATTCCATTCATGACGGACTGGCAACCATTGACCCCGGGCTAGTCACTGTCTGGGGTACGGGGGGGCCGACTTTGCTGAACATTGCCGCCGTGCTGGGTATGGCCCTCATAGGCCTTGGGTTTTTGGGCTCCCCGCAGGTATTCGCACGTTTAATTGCCATAAGAAGCGATCGTCAAATTAATCGCGGTAAGTGGGTCGCGTTAGTCTTCACGCTGCTGGTCGATTTCTCGGCGGTGACGATTGGTATCCTTGGGCGCTATATTTTCACCGAAACGGGTGTAGACCCCGAGTCTGTGCTGGGCAACGGTGCTCAGAACGTACTGCCAGAACTGGTTGAATACACCTTCCCACCCTGGATCGTCGGCCTTTACGTAGCGGCCGTTCTGTCGGCCATTATGTCCACCGTATCCTCGCTTATCGTAATGGCGGCAGGCTCAATAACCCACGACCTGTATGGACAAATCTACAATCCAACGATGGAAGATGCTCAAGCCGCACGACTATGCCGACTGATAACACTTGTGCTGGCGCTGGTAGCGCTGCTCATTGCCGTGACAGTGGCAATCATGTCACCTGATCGGACAATATTTTGGTTTGCCATCTTTGGTTGGTCGGGGATCGCAGCCACCTTCTGTCCCATGATGATACTTTCACTATTTTGGTCCGAGTTTACGGAGCGCGCCGCTATAGCCTCTATGCTGGCTGGCTTTTTCATGACCATCGCCAGTAAATTCTTACTTCAAGACCTTCAAGGCGCGGGCGAATACTTTGCTGCGCTCGAGACAATGCCCCCGTCGTTTCTAGCCGCACTACTGGCAGGGTATTGGGTCTCGAAAGCCTGGCCCGACCAGAGTCTTAGGGCGCAATATCAAGATGATTTGACGCACTGCCGCTAAGACCTATAAACGCTCAAAACGAACTGAAAACACGCCAAATAGCGATCAACACCTCACTGGAACGGGACCAGAAAACGTTCACTCGCAGGTGAAATTTGAGACCGTCTGCTGCAACCAATTGGTGCTATTGCCGACGAACAGAGCTTTCAAACCAAAGCTAGCGCAGTGATCAAGGGCCAAAGTTTTCACTTCAGCTGGAAGCTTTGCACAATCGTTCAGCTCATCACTAAAGGTTTGATTGGGGTTGCAGCCACTGTCAAATCCCATCGAAGCCTGAGCATAAGTAATTTTAATACCCTCCTCGCTCGCATCTGACGTACTCGGCCCAAAAAGGAGTACGGTATCAGATGACGATACCTTGGAAACGTCTCTCGGGGGTTGTTGCTGTGCAGCGCAACCGGCTAGAAAAGTGAAGCCCAGAAAGACTACAAAGGACTTTGAAATAATGCGGTGCAGGGGGACTAACCGTGAGACAAACATGACCATTTCTCCTAATACTGAGCGTGTACTACAAAAAAACCAAACAACCCGCCGACACTACAGTAAGAACCTATCTTGCATAGCAACACAATGCGCTTAGTGTGACCGGGTAGACACTGCTTCCTGTAACCCAAGCTTGCGAACAGCTTGATCAGAATGCGTTATCAGGCTCTTCCTAAAGGCATGGGATGAAAAACGTGGTTACGGGCGTTACCATTGGCCGCAAATAGTTAATAGAGATGCTACGCGCCCGTATCTTCCTTTGCAGCAGCAGCGTCCTCCTCCTGCCGCCGCTTGAAGTAACGGACAAACTTTTTTGAGGCGCTATAGAACAGTCCCGAAGCTACTAATACGATAGCTAACAAGGCAAACATCATGGGATAACCCATTTGCCCGAGTACTGACGTTGATTCACTCATATCTTATCCTTCATTTTCAGCTCCTTTGGCTAAACGCCTTAGATGAGCCAAATAATCGCTTTAATCTATTACAGATACTAGGGATCCGTTGATTTTTGTGGGCGTTAGTTATTGGCGAGCGTTGGCTAAAGGGCACCCCGTAACGCCCCTGTCGCGTTCTACAAATCTGAGAAATGCTAGCCAATTTGGCTCCCTGTTCAACTTAGCCTTCAGTCTTACCGAAGCACCGCAGGCCCTGCACACCTTCTGTTAGTTCGTTATTATCGTCGCTTTGGAGTGTCACTGTTAGTTGCCGCTTTTATCTTTCCACCAAAACCACCCCTAGGGGCTACAAGGATGAGATGCTAAATGATTGCAGCATGCTGAGTGCGGGTGCGCCATCTGCATTTAGTGTATCGGCACAAGAGCTAAAGCTACCCGCCAGCTAAAACGTGAAAAGGGATTGCATAGTTTTTGAAACCGTCTACGCGGCCCTTTTTCTGATAACCTCGGCCCTTGCACATCGAACCAAACAACAACTCCCCCAAACAGAGAGAGACCGCAATGAGTTTGCAAGGAAAAACACTTTTCATCAGCGGCGCCAGCCGCGGTATTGGGCTGGCCATTGCTAAACGTGCGGCTCAAGACGGGGCAAATGTCGCGATCGCAGCAAAAACCGCCGAGCCCCATCCCAAGCTCCCAGGCACTATTTACACCGCTGCCCAGGAGATCGAAGAAGCTGGCGGCACAGCGCTACCTGTTTTATGCGATATACGCTTTGAAGA
>JAQXAF010000016.1 GCA_029253085.1 Luminiphilus sp.
CTCTGAAGCCATTATGTTCGGCTTTAATGTGCGCGCCGATTCGGGTGCGCGTCGACTTGCAGAGCAGGAAGGCGTGGAGGTTCGCTATTACAAAGTGATTTATGACTTAATTGATGATGTCAGATCGGCGCTCAGTGGTTTGTTGTCGCCAGAGCTTCGTGAAGAAATCATCGGTATTGCTGAGGTCCGGGACGTGTTCCGGTCGCCAAAGTTTGGTCAAATCGCTGGCTGTATGGTGACCGAGGGAACCGTGTATCGCGCTAAGCCTATTCGAGTGCTTCGGGACAATATTGTTATTTATGAAGGTGAGCTCGAGTCACTCAGGCGCTTCAAAGACGATGCGAGCGAAGTCCGCAATGGTGTGGAGTGTGGTATTGGTGTGAAAAACTATACCGACGTTAAAGTAGGTGACCTCATTGAAGTCTTTGACGTCAACGAGATCGCACGATCACTCTGATTGCCTGTGGCTAAAGATTACAGTCGGACGCAACGTATTGGGGATTCTTTGCAGCAGGAGCTTGCTCGATTGCTGCAATTCACCCTCAGTGACCCTCGCCTAAAAATGGTGAGCGTGACGGGGGTTGATGTCAGTCGTGACCTCTCCCATGCAAAGGTGTTTTTTACGCAGATGGGCGTCGACGATGCGCAGGCGGCCGCGGCGACCACCGCTGCGTTAGATCGTGCCAGCGGCTTCTTGCGATCAGAGATTGCAAGGACGGCAACACTGCGCACAGTGCCTAAATTACGCTTCTGCTTTGACGAGAGCGTTGGGCGTGGTCGAGCTATGGAGGCCCTCATACGCGATGTTCGAGCTGCAGACGGTGAGCTCGGTGATCAGCCAGACAGCCCAGAGGGTGATTAGCGGTGGCAAGGCGGCGGCGGGGTCGTCCCGTCAATGGGATTTTAATCCTGGATAAGCCCCTGGGCCTAACATCAAACGCCGCACTGCAAACCTGTAAACGCTTATTTGATGCCGCTAAAGCCGGCCATACGGGCAGTTTAGACCCACTGGCGACAGGGGTTCTACCGCTGTGCTTTGGAGAGGCCACTAAATTCTCACAGTTTGTGCTGGATGCCGACAAGGCCTATACCAGCACTTTCGTATTGGGCGTTGGTACCGACACCCTGGACGTGGAGGGTGAAATTACGGCAAGAGCCGATGCCTGCGCCGTCGATGAAAGCACTGTGAGAAAGGCGATGTCGACGCTGACTGGCGCTATTGAGCAGGTGCCACCCATGTATTCGGCCATAAAGCGTAATGGCCAGCCGCTCTACAAGCTGGCTAGGCAAGGCGTAGAAGTGGAGCGTGCCTCGCGCCTTGTGACTATTCATGAATTTGAGTGTCTGGCCTTTCGGCCCGGTGCGGCTGCCGAGGTCGATGTAGCAGTTCGCTGTTCCAAGGGCACCTATATTCGTAGTTTGGCTGAGGCTTTGGGTGAAAAAATGGGGCTGCCAGCACACGTTGGTGCTCTGCGGCGCACTTTGGCCGGCCCCTACGCGTTGCAGGAGTCCATTTCTCTTGGGAGGCTCGAACAAGTAGCCGTCACTGCGGCAGAGAGCTTAGACGGCTTCTTGTGTCCAATGGACGGGCCTTTACAAGCATTGCCCTCAGTAATCTTGGTTGAGTCCTCCACTTTTTACTTACAAAGAGGTCAGCCCGTGCTGGTGCCAAATGCCCCTAAAAATGGTATAGTCAGGCTGTACGCAGCGGATAAACGCTTTCTCGGCATCGGTGAAGTACTCGATGACGGGCGTGTTGCGCCGCGCAGACTTGTGAACGATTCCTAGTATCTACGCAAGAGACTCTACGCAAGAACGGATTTCATAACGGACCTGTCTGTAAACCTGCACGGACAGAGCCCTATCTTACAAGCAGGTTGGAGAAAAAAACTATGGCTTTAGATGCAGCCACGAAGGCCCAAATTGTCACCGACTATAAGCAGTCAGACGGCGATACGGGTTCCCCAGAAGTGCAAGTAGCACTGCTCACTGCAAATATTGAACAGTTGCAATCCCACTTCAAAGAGCACGCACAAGATCACCATTCTCGGCGTGGCCTCATTCGTATGGTCAACCAGCGTAGGAAACTACTGGATTACCTGAAAAGCAAAGACACGGCACGCTATGCAAATTTGATTAAGCGTCTCGGTCTGCGTCGGTAAAGACCATTTTTTTGGCCGGCCAACGCCGGCCTTTTTATTTGTTGGAGAAAGTTAGTGAATGTAGTCAAAAAAACATTCCAGTATGGTGACCATGAGATCACTCTGGAAACAGGTCGTATTGCGCGGCAGGCGAGCGGTGCCGTTATGGTTACCATGGGAAATACCAGTGTTTTGTGCACTGTTGTTGCGGCGCGAGAAATGCGCGCTGGACAAGATTTTTTCCCGCTGTCGGTTCATTACATCGAGAAAAGGTACGCAGTAGGAAAGATTCCGGGCGGCTTCTTCAAGCGCGAAGCGCGTCCTAGTGAGAAAGAAACGCTCACTTCACGCCTAATTGATCGGCCTGTTCGTCCGCTGTTCCCAAATGGGTTTATGAATGAAGTGCAGGTGGTTTGTACCGTGATGTCGGCTGACAGTGAAACTGACCCCGATATACCTGCGATGATTGGTACATCAGCGGCATTGGCGATCTCAGGCTGCCCCTTTAACGGTCCTATTGGCGGTGCCCGGGTTGGCTTTACCGAGGCGAAGGGTTACTTGCTGAACCCAAGCTACAGTGCACTGAAGAGTAGCCAGCTCGATATGGTTGTTGCCGGCACCTCTGAAGCCGTTTTGATGGTTGAGTCCGAGGCTCAGGAGCTGAGTGAAGATCAGATGCTGGGTGCGGTGTTATTTGCCCATCAAGAAATGCAAACAGTCATCAAGGCAATCAGTGAATTGGTTGAAGAAGCAGGCAAGCCACGCTGGGAATGGTCTGCGGCACCTGTTGACGAGGCCTTAAAGGCGGCTGTTGAAGGTGAAGCTAAATCTGGCTTGGGTGAAGCGTACCGAATCACAGAGAAAGCCGCGCGTTACGAGCGTGTTGGCGAGGTCAGAGACGCCACGATTGCGGCACTCGTTGTGGAAGGCGGGCCGTCCAAAGATGACGTTAAGGATCAATTTAAAGCCCTTGAGAAGAACATTGTTCGCCAGCGCATCATCAGTGGCGAACCCCGTATTGACGGACGCGACGGACGGACAGTTAGGCCCATCGTCTGTGAGGTCGATGTGCTGGACAAGGCGCACGGATCGGCTTTGTTTACCCGTGGTGAAACGCAGGCCATTGGCGCTGTGACACTGGGCTCCAGTCGTGATGCGCAAATTATCGACGCACTGGAAGGTGAGCGCCGCGATCCCTTTATGTTGCATTACAACTTCCCTCCTTACTCTGTAGGTGAGGCCGGCCGTATTGGGTTTACTAGCCGACGCGAAATTGGCCATGGTCGCCTGGCTCGACGGGGTCTTGCTGCAACATTGCCCACGGAAGAGGAATTTCCTTACACCGTGCGCGTTGTGTCGGAAATCACTGAATCCAATGGTTCTAGCTCTATGGCATCTGTTTGTGTTGGCTCATTGGCCATGATGGCCGCAGGCGTGCCCGTAAAGGCCCCCGTAGCAGGTATCGCCATGGGTTTGGTGAAAGAAGGCAACAATTTTGCGGTCCTTACGGATATTCTTGGCGATGAAGACCACCTTGGTGATATGGACTTCAAGGTAGCCGGCACATCAGGGGGTATTACCGCACTCCAGATGGATATCAAGATCGAAGGTATCAACGAGCAAATCATGGAGATTGCCCTTGAGCAGGCTATGCAGGCTCGATTGCATATCTTAGGACAGATGAACTCAGTCTTGGCGGCACCTCGCGAGATCGTGTCAGAAAATGCGCCCAGCATGGTGCAGCTGAAAATTGATTCAGACAAGATACGAGACATCATTGGTAAGGGTGGGGCAACGATACGTTCCATCACTGAAGAGTCCGGCGCGACCGTTGATATCGAAGATGACGGTACAGTGAAAGTCTTCGGTGTCACTAAAGAGTCTCGTGATCACGCGGTCAACGCGATTATGGCGATTACCGCTGAAGCTGAAGTGGGTGCAATCTACGAAGGGACTATTGCGCGCATCGTCGACTTCGGAGCATTTGTCACTATTTTACCGGGCAAAGATGGTTTGGTACATATTTCGCAGATCGCTGAAGAGCGTGTTGAGAATGTCACTGACTACTTAAAGGAAGGTGAGACGGTTCGAGTTAAGGTACTCGACGTTGATCAACGTGGTCGTATTAAGCTTTCTATTAAAGAGGTTGCTGCTGACGAGGGTACTGACGCCGCCGAGGCTGTGGTAGAAGCTGAGCCTGAGAATCTTTCAGGGGAGTAAATGCTTTGGTACCGCTAAAAACCGCGACATGTCGCGGTTTTTTTTGCGCCGCGATTTCTTCCTGCGGGGTAGTCAGCAGATACTCTCAACTGGGCGTAGAGCCGGTGTCTCTTTGTGTCACTAGATCTTTGACCACCGAAGGGTCGGCTAATGTTGAGATATCGCCGAGGTTGTCAAAATCGCGTTCCGCGATTTTTCTGAGAATCCGCCGCATAATTTTTCCTGAGCGGGTTTTTGGCAGCCCCGGTGCCCATTGAATGATGTCGGGTTTGGCAATGGGTCCTATCTCTTTGACGCAAAGTTGGATTAATTCTGCTTTTAAATCATCACTGGCCGTTACGCCTGTTTTAGGGGTGACATAGGCATAAATACCTTGCCCCTTGATGTCGTGGGGAAATCCAACGACTGCAGATTCCGCAATGTCAGGATGTTCTCCGAGGGCGGCTTCCACCTCTGCTGTCCCCATACGGTGTCCCGACACATTGAGGACGTCATCAACTCGCCCCGTGATCCGGTAATAGCCCTCTGCGTCTCTAAGCGCGCCATCGCCGGTGAAATAATAGCCTTCATAAGTACTGAAATAGGTATCGAGCATGCGTTGGTGATCGTTGTATACCGAGCGTATTTGTCCCGGCCATGAGCGTTTTATCGCTAGATAACCTGCAGCCTCACCCTCAAGTTCCTGGCCGTTTTCATCGAGTAGCACGGGCTCAACGCCAAAAAATGGGAAGCTCGCAAAGCCGGGTTTGAGGGCGTGGGCCCCCGGTAGCGGTGTGATCATGATGCCCCCGGTCTCAGTTTGCCACCAGGTATCGACGATCGGGCAACGGCCATCGCCTACAATCTTGTGATACCACTCCCAGGCTTCGGGATTGATGGGCTCACCGACAGAGCCCAGAACGCGTAATGTTTTTCTGGAGTGACGGGTCACCCACTCATCCCCCATTCCCATCAATGCACGAATGGCAGTCGGGGCGGTAAAAAATAAATTCACCGAATGTTTTTCTATCACTTGCCAAAATCGACCTGCATCAGGATAGGTGGGAATTCCCTCGAAAATGACCGACGTCGCACCGTTGGCGAGGGGGCCATAGACAATATAGGTGTGGCCCGTCACCCAGCCCACGTCGGCGGTACACCACCATATATCACCAGGCTGATAGTCAAAAACATAGCGAAAGGTCATGGCTGCTTGAAGCAGATAGCCGCCGGTTGTGTGAAGTACCCCTTTAGGTTTACCCGTGGAGCCTGAGGTATACAAAATAAAGAGTGGATCTTCTGCATCCATTGCTTCGGGCGCGCATTCAACGTCAGCAGCCCGGCAAGCCGTGGCGTAATCCACATCACGGTCGCCTTGCCAGTCGACATCGGCCCCGGTGTGCGCTACCACAATGACGGAGCTCACGCCGCCGCAGCTTTTCAATGCGGCATCGACATTGGCCTTGAGAGGTACTTTGCGTCCCCCACGAACGCCTTCGTCTGCGGTGATCACCAGCGCGCAGTCGGAATCGTTGATCCGATTCAGCAGTGCTTCAGGAGAAAAACCACCAAACACCACGGAGTGGACAGCCCCAATTCGGGCACAGGCCAGCATGGCATAGGTCGCCTCGGGTATCATCGGCATGTAGATACAGACACGATCGCCCCGCCCAATACCTCGTGCCTTAAGGACGTTAGCTAGGCGACAAACTGCGTCTTTCAATTCTTGATAATTGATGTGCCGGCTGCTTGCGGGATCATCGCCCTCCCATATAAATGCCGTCTGCTTAGCGCGCTCCGGCAGATGCCTATCGATGCAGTTGACCGAGACGTTAAGTTTGCCACCGACAAACCAATGGGCCTTCCCGGTAGTGAGGTCTGAATCGACAACCTGAATCCAGGGTGAATCCCATACCAAAAACTCTCGAGCGCGGTCTGCCCAAAATCTCGAGGGATCGTCAAGGGATTCCCGATACCACTGTTCATACATTTCGGAACTGATATGTGCCTTGGAAAAGCTAGCAGGTACCGGGTATAGGGGGTGCTCAGACATACTGTATTGCTCTTGTGGAGGACAGCCAGAAACTACAGAGCCTAGTCTACTCTTAGTGGGATCAATGCTGAAGCCGACCGGTCCTTTCTGGAAATTGATAGGGTGCGTCAAAGCTACCATTATGGCTCTGGGTTGTTACCGTGCTGAGCCAGTGGCGGACTAAAAGTAAAGGTTCTCAATGCATGAAATGGCCATTTAGTGCTGAGTTTTAAATTTTTCAAAATCATGCGTGTTAGCGCGTCAATGCTAGAGGCATTGAGCCCATCGCTGGGGGCGTTGGAAGATGTTTAGAGGCGCAACTGTTTGCATGAAAGCCGGTGCGGTTAGGCCCGTGCAAGACAGGCGCCGCAACCCAGTCGCCAGAATATTGGGTCTCAGAATATTCCAGTTTTGATGTTGCCCAGTGGCATCATGACCTTTCGGTTAGGAGTATATTTGCTTGGCCAAGCGACTTGATAATGGAGATTCAGGTAGTCTTAGCCGAGTGACGTTTTCTGTCTGTTATAAATTGAAGTGATACAAGCAACTAAGCGTTGAGGGATGCGAACTATGAGTCAGTTATCGGAAGCGCAGGCTGAGCAATACTGGAAACGTAATCGGAGTTTGATGATTCGCTTAATGATCATTTGGTTTGTGGTCAGTTTTGGTTGCGGGATTTTATGGGTCGACACGCTCAACCTTATTCAGATAGGTGGATATAAATTGGGTTTTTGGTTTGCACAGCAAGGCTCTATCTTTATTTTTATTGGTTTGATTTTTTATTACGTGGTGGCTATGGCCCGACTGGATCGTGAGTTTGGGGTGGAGGAAGACTGATGGAATTGGCCACCATTACCTACATCGTCGTAGGTCTGAGCTTTGCGGTTTACATTGTTATTGCCATCGCGGCGCGGGCAGGCTCAACCCAAGAATTCTATGTGGCAGGTGGCGGCATACATCCAATTGCTAATGGTATGGCGACAGCAGCTGACTGGATGTCGGCGGCCTCTTTTATTTCTATGGCTGGGTTGATTGGAATCTCCTACAACGGTTACGGAGGTTCGGTTTTTCTCATGGGGTGGACCGGAGGCTACGTTATTCTTGCCATGCTCTTGGCACCCTACCTTCGCAAATATGGCAAGTTCACGGTGCCTGAATTTATCGGTGATCGTTATTACTCTGACACGGCGCGGGTGGTAGCGGTTATTTGTTTGATTTTATGTTCCGTGACCTATGTTATTGGGCAAATGAAGGGCATTGGCGTGGCGTTCTCCCGGTTTTTGGAGACAGACTACGAGACCGGGTTGTACACAGGCATGATTATTGTTTTTTTCTACGCTGTGTTGGGGGGCATGAAGGGCATTACTTACACTCAGATTGCCCAGTACGTTGTGCTCATTCTTGCCTACACGGTCCCGGCTATTTTTATCAGCTTTCAGCTGACGGGCAACCCCATCCCCCAGCTGGGTTTGGGGAGTACCCTTGTTGGCAGTGATACTTTTTTGCTCGATAAACTCGATAGGGTGCTGCTGGAGACGGGCTTTAAGGAGTACACGACGTCGGTGCGGCTCAGCACGCTCAATATGTTTGCTTACACAGCATCTTTAATGATCGGCACTGCGGGTCTACCCCATGTCATTATTCGGTTTTTTACGGTTCCCAAGGTGCGAGATGCGCGCAAGTCGGCTGGGTATGCGCTGGTCTTTATTGCGATTCTCTACACAACGGCTCCTGCAGTCGCGGCGATGGCTAGGCTTAATATTATGCAGACTATCGAGCCCAGTCCGGGACAGCATGTGTTGATTGAGGAGCGTCCTCAATGGTTCAAAAATTGGGAGCAAACAGGCTTGTTGGCAATACAGGATAAAAACGGGGATGGACGTTTGCAATATGTGGCCGACCCACAGCGCAATGAATTAGTTAAGCTCGACAATGACATACTGGTGTTGGCCAACCCCGAGATCGCCCAACTACCCAATTGGATCATTGCGCTGGTGGCTGCGGGTGGTCTCGCCGCGGCACTTTCCACCGCCGCGGGTTTGCTGCTGGCCATTTCCTCTGCGATCTCCCACGATTTACTAAAGAGCACGTTCTACCCGTCGATTTCTGAGCAGATGGAGCTTAATGCTTCCCGGGGGGCGATGGCTGTCGCTGTGCTAGGCGCGGGATATTTAGGGTTAAACCCCCCAGGCTTTGCGGCTGGGACCGTGGCATTAGCCTTTGGGCTCGCAGCGGCGTCTATTTTTCCGGCTTTAATGATGGGTATTTTTTCCAGTCGAGTCACTCGAGAGGGGGCGATTAGTGGCATGGTGATTGGGTTGGGCGTCACTTTGTTCTACGTTTTCCAACATAAGGGCGTCATGTTTGTCGCTGAATGGCGGTTTTTTCCTGGCCTCGGCAAGAACTGGTTTTTCGGTATTGAGCCGAATGCCTTTGGTTGTATCGGTGCCGCCGTTAATTTTATTGTTGCCCTGAGCGTGAGTCACCTGACCAGTGAGCCACCTGAGCGCGTTCGCAGGTTGGTGCAGGAGATCCGCATACCGGCGGGCTCAGTCACTGCGCCGGCTCAACACTAAGCCCCAAACGTTTTTTCGGATGACTAATATGTCAATCATGACCAACAAGCATGTTCTCGCTGCACTTTTAGTGGCGCCAATACTCGCCGTACTCGCTTGGTATGGTGCCGGGCAATTCACTGATGACGGAGAGCAACAGGCCGCCCCAGCACAAGAGGGTACTTCCTACCCCTTAATTGAGCGTCCGGGCTGTCGCTATCCGGGGGGTAAATGTGGGTTGTCTAACGAAAGTTTTAGGTTGGCGATTGTCGTTCTGCCAACGGGGCAATTACGCATGACGTCTGCTGTGCCATTAGATTTTGTATTGGTTGGGCTGAAGTCTGCGGGTAACCAGGGCCCAGTGAAGGCCTCGTCGGTGTCAGCTGAACAGGATAGATGGGTTCATAACTTTGCCGTAATGCCGTCGAGTGAAGACCGGCTCAGAGTGGTAGCCGGTGTTAGTGGCGCTTCTATGTTTGGTGAGGTCGCACTAACCTTTACGGAATCAAGCGATTAGTAATGCTCGATTACGATGTTATCGATTAAACGGGTTCCCTCAAGGGAGGCGGCGCAGAAAATGGCGACATCGGTGTCGTCTTCCTGAGCGGGCAGCAGGTCGCAGCAACGTCTAGCTTCGCAATAGTCACTGATAAACCCCAGCGCGTTGAGTCGCTGTACGACGGCGTTGCACAGCCCTATATAGTCCCGAGCGCCGCCTTGAACCGCATCGCTGACGGCCATAAGGTTGCGATACAAAGCAGGAGCCACGTCTAGGGCTTCTGAGGTCAGGTAGCTATTCCGAGAACTGAGAGCCAGCCCATTGGTATCGCGCTGGGTGGGAACGGCCTCAATCTGGACTGGCATTCCAAGGTCGGCCACCATTTTTCGTATCACTAAAAGCTGTTGAAGGTCTTTCTCGCCGAACAGGGCGATATCGGGGGATACCAGGTTTAATAGTTTGCAGACTACCGTTGTGACTCCATCGAAGTGCCCGACACGCTGACGGCCACATAAAACATCGGTAAGACCTGGTACGGTGACTTTGGTGTGCGCCTGCAACCCCGCGGGGTATAGATCCTCTACGCTGGGCGTAAACACAAGGGTCACGCCTTCTTCAGCCAGTAAACGAAGGTCTTGCTCCAGTGTTCTAGGGTAGGCGTCCAGATCTTCTGTAGGGCTGAACTGAAGCGGATTGACAAAGATCGAAACAACGACCTGCTCAGCCATGGTAAAGCCTCGCCTGACCAGAGACAGATGTCCGTCGTGTAGATTACCCATGGTTGGCACAAAGGCTATGTTGTCGTTCCCCTGCAGCTCCGCTAAGCGCTGGCGCAGGTCCTGGGAATTTCTGGCGATCTCCATAGACCTCAATACCTCGGTTAGGAGTAGGTGTGCTCTTCTTTGGGATAAACGCCGGTTTTCACGGCTTCTACGAAGGCGCTCAGTGCGGCCTGTACCGAAGATGAACCCGTCATGAAATTCTCGACAAACTTTGGTGGGTGCTCACTGAGCCCTAGCATGTCGTGTAAAACCAATACTTGTGCATCAGTCCCGGAGCCTGCTCCAATGCCGATAACTGGAATATCAAGTTTCGAGCTAATGTCTGCGGCGAGGTGAGCTGGAATACACTCAAGCACCAATAAACTAGCGCCTGCATCTTGGATTTCGACAGCATCGGCCAAGATTGATTTAGCTTCTTTCGGGGTTCTACCCTGAACCTTATAGCCACCGAAAACGTTGACAGACTGGGGCGTAAGGCCCAAGTGTGCACACACTGGAATGCCGCGCTCTACCAGCTGGTGAATGGTCTCACTTAACCAAACCCCGCCTTCCAATTTTACCATTTGGGCGCCAGCCTGCATGAGCATCATGCCCGATTCTAAGGCCTTGTCGGTTGTGTCGTAGCTCATAAAAGGCATATCCGCCACAACGAGGGAGTGGGGGCGACCGCGGCAGACACAGCTGGTGTGATAAGCCATATCACTAATTGTGACGGGAATCGTTGTGTCGTGACCCTGCAAGACCATGCCCAGAGAATCGCCGACAAGAATGGTTTCTGCACCCGCATCACTGATGAGGCGCGAGAATGTTGCGTCATAGGCGGTCATCATGACGAACTTCTCGCCTTCCGCCTTCATGGTATTAAGCTTACCGATGGTTATCCTGCTACTCATCTGCACTATCCGGTTGGCTGTGTTTCATTGCTGGGTTTCCTGGGGGTACAAGATTAACCGAAGAAGGTGGGGTTGAAATAGTGCCGTCCACTACGAATATCGAGTAGATAATTGACCAGTTGAGAAAAATCTTCATTTCCCTGCGATAAATCGATTTCGTTGGCATTCACGATTAGTAGTGGTGCGGCGTCATAGTAAAGAAAAAACTCACTGTAGACTTCATTGATTTGCTCAAGGTACTCGCGGTCGATGCTGCGCTCACTGCTAACCCCTCGGGTTAAAATGCGTTCTAGGAGGCGATCAGGGGAGGCCTGCAAATAGATCACTAAATCAGGTAGTGGTGCGTCTATTGTGAGTTGCTGGAACACCTTTTCGTAAAGGGAGTACTCATCGGGGTCTAAGTTGATTCTTGCAAATAAAGGATCTTTATCGATGAGGAAGTCAGAGACCCTGACGGGTTCAAATATATCTGTCTGGCGGAGGTCGGCAATTTTTTGGCTGCGCTGAAATAGGAAAAAAAGTTGTGTGGCTAGTGCGGCCTCTTTTCGATTTTGGTAGAACCTATCCAAGAAGGGATTTTCGTGGGCGTCCTCAAGCAATACCTGATAATTAAAAGCTTCCGCCAGACGGCGTGCCAAGGTTGTTTTACCCACGCCTATAGGTCCCTCGACCGCAATGTAACCGGGTGGAGTGCGCCCTCGCAAATTTAAATTTGTGGGGGTAAAAGTTTCTGGAGAATTGGCATTCAAAGTGGGTTTCCCGGTATTTCGCCGCGATGAAGTTGAACCGCACTCAGCCTGAGGCCGTGGGTGGAACATTTCCTGAGTAATGTACCAATATCCACACCATTGGGCATTAGATATTCATTGCCCAGCAAGTCACCGAGGGGCTTAAGTACAAAATCTCTTTGGTATAAACCCGGGTGCGGCAGCGTCAGCCGTTCGCTTTGTACTGATGTGTTGCCGTAGAAGAGTAAGTCGAGGTCGATGCATCGCTCTCCCCAGTGCCTCTTACGAACTCGGCCCATCGCGGTTTCTATTCCAAGTAGATCTGTGAGAAGCGTCGCAGGATCTGAGGTTGTATCAATCTGGGCGCAGGCATTTAGAAAGGGAGGTTGATCGCGGGGACCCATAGGTAATGATTCGTAAACCGAAGAGACTGCGATCAGGCCAGTATTGGCCAGTGCGGCCAAGGCCTCGCAGGCCCTGCGAAGTTGGATGGCAGGTGCTTCAATATTTGATCCCAGCCCCACGAATGCCTGGGTCAATCCTCTTTCTTCCTTCTCGGTCTGCGGCGGCGAGGCGGCTTAGTCTCCGTGCGTGGTGGCGCAGTCCCCACCAATTCTGGGTACTCTAACTGCTGTTGCTCCCAGAATTTACCCGCATTATCTAAGTCTTCTGATGATTCCTCGCGCAGAAGCAGTAAGTCATAAGCGGCGCGAAATCTTCGGTCAGCGATGAGGTCTTTGACGCGTTTGGGTTGTCGTCGTTCAAGGCGGGATTGTAGTTCCCAAATCTCTCGGACAGGGTAAGAGAAGCGTTTCGGGATCGCCATTTTCTTGCAAGTTTCAGCAATGACTTGCTGCCCTGCACTGTGGATAGCCTGCGTTGCCGCTTCGCCTCCCCGTATCAAGTTATCGGCGCGTGTCTGCACGACAGGCCAAAGTAGTGCGGCGAGCAAAAATGCCGGCGTCACATGGCGGCCATCTTTTACTCGCTGATCCGTATTGCCCATAGCTTGAGTAACCAGCTTTTTAAAGCGGGGTTCCTTTTCGATTAGAAACGCCGCATCAGAACACAAGCTGTCTAAGAGCTGGTAGCGTAGAAGCAGTAAAAGTGTTGGGCGGCCGTAGCCAGCCATAAATAATTTGAGGAATTCGTCAAAAAGCCGCGCCGGTGGTATCTCTGCTAACAGTGGGCCGCACGCGGCGATCGCCGATTCGGTTTCTGGCTCGATATCAAATTGTAATTTTGCAGCAAAGCGAACGACTCTTAGCATTCGCACAGGGTCTTCACGGTAGCGGGTTTGAGGGTCCCCCAAAATACGCACCAGCCGGTCATTAATGTCTTGATGGCCCGCCATCTGATCTAAAACAGACTCGTCAATCGGGTTGTAGTACATCGCGTTGATGGTGAGATCACGTCGGGCAGCGTCTTCCGCTAAAGTTCCATAAACGTTGTCCCGGAGCAGCAATCCTTTGTCTGATTGCTTACTGGCGCTTTTACCAGATCCCTCGCTTACATGAGGGCCGCGATAGGTTGTGACTTCTATGATTTCGCGCCCGTCTCTGACATGCACGATTTGGAAGCGGCGCCCAATGATCCGTGCGCTTCGAAAGAGTCCTTTGATTTCTTCCGGGGTGGCATTCGTTGCGACATCAAAATCCTTGGGTTCACCTCCAAGGATGAGGTCTCTGACGGCGCCACCAACAATGTAGCCCTCGTAATTTGCAGTACGGAGTTTCTCCACCACGCGAATAGCGGCGGGGCTCACGTGTTTGCGATTGACCTTGTGCATAGCCTTGGGGATTAGTGACACTGAATGTCCTCTGGGCACTTTGGCGGGTAGTGTACTATCCAGCGGCGCTCAGGGGGAGTTTGGCTTTCAAACGGCAGAAAAGAAAATGGGGAAGAAATCTTCCCCACCCAGGTCCGTTCTTGCTTTGTTATTGCTTTTGGGCCACTTATTATTATTTGGGCTCTGCCTAATGTTGAGCAGAACATGTGCCAAGAGATAAAACCATATAAATAACAGGGGCTTAGTGATTTTTTAGTCACTGGAGACGGAGCGGTATGCATAAAAGTGTTACCTTTATTCCCCATGGTGTTACTCAGAGTGATCATGGGCACCGCTTGTTTAGCGCTGGCTGCGCTTACCCGGTTGGGTGCGCGGTAAGTCAAAGCGCTGCCGTCTTTCCCAGAGACACTTCCGGCTCACCCCGAGCTTTTGTGCTAGCTGTGTTTCACTCATGGAGTCCTGATGCTCAAGGACAAAGCGCATAAAATAATCTTCCAAAGACAGCTCTTCATCGGCTGCTGAGGCGTCCGCAGTGTCGCTCTCAGATGTCAGTTCGCTAATGATCGATAAGTGCGCCTCAGGGCCTTTTGCTGACGACGTCAGGGCCATATCGTGCACTTCTATGAAATCACCTTCAGCCATCACCAAACCGCGCTCTACGGCGTGCTCGAGTTCCCTAACGTTACCGGGCCAAGGGTGATGAACTATGGCACTGATGGCGGTTGCGCTTAAAGGGCGATGCTGCAGGTCCAGCTTTTCTGCCAGAGTTTCGGCAAACCACTGGGCCATCGAGGTTATATCGATCGATCGTTGTCTTAAGGGGGGAATTGTCAGGCCTAGGACATTTATTCGATAAAACAAGTCTCGCCTAAATTCATTGCGGCCTGCCAGTGCCGACAAATCCCTGTGGGTTGCACAAATAAGCCTGACATCCACCGTTTTGCTGCTGACGGCACCGATTTGCCGAATCTCCCCTTCTTGGATAAAGCGCAGTAGTCTCGCCTGTGCAGATTGAGGAAGCTCGCCGATTTCGTCGAGGAAAAGTGTGCCGCCATTAGCGGCTTCGATGAGTCCCATGCGATTGCTGGTCGCGCCTGTAAAGGCGCCCTTCTCATAACCAAAAAGTTCCGACTCAATGAGAGATTCTGGGATGGCAGCACAGTTGAGAGCGACAAGAGGCCGGCCGTGTCGTCTACTTAACGTGTGTACGCGCCTCGCGGTTAACTCTTTACCTGTTCCAGTTTCACCTTGAATGAGTACCGTTGAGTCGGTTCGCGCGACTTTTTGTATCTGTTCATCTAGTTTTTGTAATGTTGGGCATTGACCCTGAAAAAATTGTCGGGTGGGTTGGCTGCGCTGTTTGCTCGTGTTTGCTGAGGGACCTTGGCGGGGGAGCGCCGCGGCGACCACATTCAGTAAATCGTCATCGGAGCAGGGTTTCGCCAGATAGTCGACGGCACCAGCTTTCATTGAGTCAACCGCTGAGCGCAGGCTAGCGTAGTTGGTCATGACAATGACCGGTACTGGGCTGGCTGACCGAATAAGTTCAGCGCCGCTGGCGCCCGCGAGCTTAAGCTCGGTCACAATGAGATCAAACTCAGCAAGGTTATAGCGGGTCTCGGCTTCCTGAACCCCTGAAGCCTCGGCAACCTTATAGTCCCTCGACTCTAAAACCCTTCGTAAGGCTTGTCGTTGAGAGGGCTCGTCATCAACCAGTAATATCAGTGGCATACAATCTGAATCCATTGCGAAAAAAGGCAAAGAACCTGAGTCGACACATTACTTTAAGTAACCAAGTAACAAAATGGGATTATTTGTTACCTAGGTACCCGTAGGGGATCCCATCGAGACCGGCTCCACTCGAGCACAGACTCAGAATCTGTGAGTTCAGAAGGGGGGGGAGGCTGCCCCAAGTCTCGTAGCGCCGACCTCAAATTTTTAGCTGGGTGCTTGTTGTCTAGCGCTGACGCGCCCTGCTGCTTGCTGAGTTTGGCGCCGTATTGATCCTTTAAGACGGGCAAGTGCCCATATTCAGGCGACGGTAGGGCAAGCCTACGCTGTAAAAAAATTTGTCGGGGAGTTGAGTCCAGCAAATCTCGCCCACGAATTACCTGTGTAGCTAAGGGGGCGACATCATCTAACGCCGCAGCGAGCTGGTAAGCGTAGAGCCCGTCCCGACGCCGGACGACAAAATTGCTGAGTTGTTGGCCTAGGTGCCAGTTTTGGCGGCCCAAGAACGTGTCATTCAAAGTAATGACGGTGTTTTGAGGTACTTTAACCCTGATACTGGTGGGCTCTGTTGTGGTGAAATTTTTGCTGGCACAGTCATTTTGACAACTGCCGGTAGCGTCGAGCATAGCCCGGGTGCAGCTACAATGAAAAAGGTCACCGAGCTCGTCCAAGGTTTTTAGGGCCTGATCGTAGCGATGGGCGTGATCACTTTGATACTGAATGTCGCCGTCGAATCGCAATCCATGGGTTTCAAGGCTCACCTGAATGGCCCCTACCGAACCTGACACCGCTCTGGGTGGATCAATGTCGTCGATTCTCAGACGCCACAGGGCGCCCTGAGCGCGGGCTTGCAGGAAGCTACCTAGCGCTGCCAGTAACGAGCCGGCGTGCAAGGGGCCCGTAGGAGAGGGCGCAAAGCGCCCTACAGCGTTGCCGGAGTGAAGCTCATCAAGGGGGTTGATGGCTCTGACGTCCGATGATATCCCTAGGACAGCCTAGATTAGCCGAGCTCCTGGCGCTCTTTTATTTCCGATAGGGTTTTACAATCGATACACAAGGTTGCCGTTGGACGGGCTTCCAATCGCTTCACGCCTATCTCGATACCGCAGGCGTCGCAATAACCATAATCGTCGATGGTGATTCGCTCTAGCGTGCCATCGATTTTTTTGATCAGCTTACGTTCTCTGTCGCGTGTTCGAAGCTCTAGACTGAATTCTTCTTCCTGAGTAGCTCTGTCGGCAGGATCAGGGAAGTTCGAGGCTTCATCTTTCATGTGTGAAACAGTGCGCGTGACTTCATCAACGAGCTCTGCCCGCCAATGCAACAAGAGACCACGAAAGTGCTCTAGCTGCTTCTCATCCATGTACGAGTCGCCCCGGGATGGCTTGTAGGGTTTGAAGTCATCAAAGTTTTGCACACTACCGACCGCCCGGGCGACCTTCTTAGAGCTGGCCTTGGCTCGATTCGCGGATTTTTTTGTGGGCGCTTTCACCGAGGTCTTAGAAGTCTTAGTACTTGCAGTGGCAGTTTTACCTTTGGTGGCTTTCGCTGCCTTTGCCGGCGCTGTTTTAGCAGCCGCCTTGGCGGTTACAGACTTGGAAGCTGGAGCTTTACTGGCAGCGGCCTTTTTTGCTGGCGCTTTTGCCGGTGCTTTTTTAACCGCAACTTTCTTTGCCGGCGCTTTGGTGGCTGCTTTTTTAGCAACAGCTTTTTTTACCGGGGCTTTGGTGACAGCTTTGCTAGCGGCGGCCTTTTTCGGTGGGGCTTTGGTGGCAGCTTTTTTAGCGGCAGCCTTTTTTACCGGGGCTTTGGCGACGGCTTTTTTAGCGGCAGCTTTTTTTACCGGGGCTTTGGCGGCGGGCTTTTTGGCGGCCACTTTTTTGGTCGCAGCCTTTTTGGGCGCTACTTTCGTCTTGGTGTTGGATTTTTTGGTGGCCATAGCAGGTTACCTGATTACCGATTCGTTTATGGAGGCAGTCAAAACACCGCAAAAAGGACTGCGCAAAGGAGGCTTGAACAGCACGCTCCTACAACGGGGTCGGGAAGCTACCAGATTAGTTGCGTTCTTGCCACTCAATTTGCACTGAGTTGACGTGTCACAATGGGATACTTCACAGAGATGGGCTCAGTGTATGACTTGGCATTGGAGTTTCGACAGCTTAGAGCCGGGTATCCTGCAAAAGCGCTACAAGCGTTTTCTAGCCGATGTCACGCTACAAAACGGCGAAGTCGTTGTGGCACATTGCCCAAATACCGGCGCGATGCGGGGGTGTCAGCAGCCGGGCTCGCGGGTTTGGCTGTCGCGAAGCGACAACCCTAAGCGCAAGTTAGCTTGGACCCTCGAGCTCGTTGAAGATAATGGTGACTTGGTTTGTGTGCATTCGGTTTTGGCGAACCGGGTGGTGGAGGCCGCATTACATGAAGGTATTATTCCAGAGCTTGCTGGTTTTGATAGGCTGCATCGCGAAGTAAATTTGGGCACCAATACCCGGGTAGACTTTAGGTTAGAAGCTGAAGCTGCCCCAATATGGGTAGAAGTCAAAGCGGTGTCATGGTGCGTCGGCGATGGATTAGGTCAGTTTCCTGATGCCGTGAGTGCTCGTGCGCGCAAGCATGTGCTTGAGTTGGCGGGTCTCGTGAACTCTGGTTGCCGAGGGGCTTTGGTATTTTGCGCTTTTCACTCACGCATTGAGCGAATTGCAGCGGCTGTAGAGGTGGATCCAGAGTATGCAGAGGCACTGTCTCAGGCTGTTCAGGCAGGGGTGGAGGTTTATGGGTTGAGCATGAACATATCACCGCAAGGTTTGCGAGCAGTTCAGCCGCTCAGTATGGAGGGACGCGATCAAAGTGTTAGATAACAGTACCAGTGCTAAGCCCTCTGTTTCGTGGGCTCTGGGTCTCAGCCGCGGCGGTCTTATAGATCTGCCGGGAGTCGGTTTAGCCCATGAGGCTGCGGCTACAGCGTTAAATCGACTGATGAAACGGGCACAAAAATCGGGCTTTAAATTATCGATTGCATCGGGGCATCGTGATTATGGACGTCAACTGACTATTTTTAACGCCAAAATGTGCGGTGAGCGACCGGTTTATGGTGATTCGGGAGCATTATTATCGAAGCAGTTGCTCGGAAGTCGCGACTGGTTACACGCCATTCTTCGATACTCGGCTTTGCCGGGAACTTCTAGGCACCATTGGGGGACTGATTTTGATATTTGGGACCCTACAGCAGTGCCCAAAGGCTATGCGCTGCAGCTGCAGCCTAGTGAATATGGCAGGGATGGTCCCTTTGCCCAACTATCGAGCTGGCTGACGTCACTGATGGTTAAGGACGATGCGGAGGGATTTTATCGGCCTTACACCGGTGAGCTGGGCGGCGTTGCTCCCGAGCCTTGGCATTTAAGCCACCGTCCAAGCGCTGAATTATTTCAGCCACTGGTGGAGAGCGCGCCACTCATTCAGGTGTGGTCAGGGCAAGCTCAGCAACTCGGTCAGTCGCCTGAGTGCGAGGCCCTTGCGGGCCTGAGGGAGGTAAAAGCTCAGCACGAAGCCATCATGGCAGAGTACGTTAGAAGCTATTGGGTGTAGCCTCAAGCTTCGCAATCGTTAGCGAGTAAGGCCTTGGATTAGCCTTCGTATCACTCGGTTTTTTGCAGTAGATGACCGTAGTGGTTCTGATAATCCTTCTGTGAGGCAGCGATAACCTTGAGTGCTTCATCCCGACCGTAGACACCATCAACACGAATTTCGACATTTTTCCCTGGAATCATTTTATACGTCGAAAAATAGTGTTGAAGGCGCTCGGTTTTAATCGGGGGCAGGTCTTTAATATCGTTAACCTCCCCCCAAATATTATCGCCCTCGAGCACAGCGATAATTTTATCGTCAGCTTCGCCCTCATCAATCATCTGAATGCCACCGACAACCCTCGCATTGAGCAAGATATCAGCGCGGGTAATCAAGCGCTCTGAGAAAATACAAATATCTAGAGGATCACCGTCTGCAACATCGGCATGTGCACAGCGGGCCGCGACTTCCTCGGCACAGTAGGTACGAGGAATGAAGCCATAGAGCGCTGGGGGTGTTGCTGTGGTCCGCTGTGGACGATCCACCATTAAAAAGCCGGTGTTTTTATCCAGTTCGTACTTGACGGTATCGCTCGGTAGCATCTCGATGTAAGCCCGCACAATGCCGGGCTCAACACCTTCAGGTATGGGCTCGAGACCGTGCCAGGGGTGGCGTCTATAGGCTGAGAAGGGTTCGTCGGTATACATCTTTTAGGGCCTCCTGCCCTGGGTTCAAATAAATAATTATGCTGGAAACAGACACCGCTTTTGCGACGCGCCTAGGCTTCAAGGCCAGTCACAGATAGCCATGCGGTGTCGTGAAAGAAGGAGTCCAGTCCGAAACGGCGCGTATTATAGCGACACTTTAAAGTTTTGGGCGAGTCGCTTTGCTACCGGAAGGTTTTTAAGCGTTGTATAAATGGGCATCCCGCCCTTGTACTGGGGATAGGCTTCGCCCTGTACCAGGGGTTCAAAATAGGCCCGTCCCGTTGGGCTCACGCCAAAGCCATCCCGGCTTATAAACTTTCGGGGCACCTTTTTTTCACGATTGGCAACCTTGGCTAGCGGGGTTTCGCCAATTCGCCAGCGATAGCGTTTGCCAGGCTCCCGGATAATCGTCGGCATAACCGCGTTTTTCCCTGCCAAGGCCATAGCAACCGCAGCTTCACCTACGGCATAAGCTTGGTCAACATCAGTTTGGCTCGCAATATGTCGCGCGGCTCTTTGCAGATAGTCAGATACGGCCCAATGGTATTTATATCCCAAACGACTTTTGATCATATTGGCCAGTGTAGGGGCAAGGCCCCCCAGTTGCGCATGTCCAAAGGCGTCGCGCACACCGCTATCGCTTAGAAAGCGACCGTCGGCAGTCTGTGCCCCCTCGGAGGCGACAATGACGCAGTAACCGCAGCGATTGACGGTTCTTTGAACTTTAGCGAGAAATCGTTTTTCATCAAAAGCGATTTCAGGAAAAAGTATGACGTGGGGTGCTCCACTTGCGTCTGTTTCCGCTAAGCAAGAGGCCCCGGCGATCCAACCTGCGTGTCGGCCCATTACCTCCAGGATAAAAACTTTTGTTGAGGTCTCGCACATCGAGGCGACATCTAGGGCAGCTTCCCGGGTAGATATAGCGACATACTTGGCGACTGAACCAAACCCCGGGGAATTGTCGGTGAAGGGAAGGTCATTATCGATCGTCTTTGGAATGTGAATAGCCTGAAGGTTATAGCCCAGCTTTTGAGAAAGCTGTGAAACTTTTAGGCAGGTATCCGCTGAATCACCACCACCGTTATAAAAAAAATATCGAATATTGTGGGCCTGAAACACCGCGATTAAGCGCTCGTACTCTGCTCGGCTATCTTCGAGACTTCGCAGCTTGTATCGGCAAGACCCAAAGGCGCCGGCGGGGGTCGTCATCAAGCCTCGAATGGCGGCTTTGGTCTCTTTACTTGTATCGATCAGATCCTCGCGCAGGGCGCCCACAATGCCATTGCGGCCTGCGTAGACCTTGCCGATGGCATCTTTTCTTTTTGCAGCAGCTTCAAGGACTCCGCAAGCGGACGCATTGATGACTGGCGTGACGCCACCAGATTGCGCATAAAATGCATTGGCTTTGGGCATGAGCTTGTCTTGGTTCAAGAAATAAGTTGCCTAAAATAGTGGGCTAGGCGGCTTAGTGCAATCCCCGTGGTAAACTTCAGCCATTAACGGAGTTAGATGTGACACAACACATTCACATTGTTGGAATCTGTGGCACGTTCATGGGCGGTGTGGCACTACTGGCTCGGCAAATGGGCCATCAGGTGTCGGGTTCGGATGCCAATGTTTATCCACCCATGAGCTTGCAGTTAGCGGAAGCAGGTATCGTGCTGGCAGAGGGATTCTCTGCAGAAAATCTTGAGCCGCGGCCCGATTTAGTGGTGATGGGAAATGCGCTTTCCAGAGGAAATCCAGAAGTCGAGGCGGTGTTAGACCTGGGTCTGCCTTACATTTCGGGGCCTCAGTGGTTGGGTGAAAATATCCTTGCCGGGCGCTGGGTCATCGCGGTGTCGGGTACTCATGGAAAGACCACCACCACCAGTATGCTCGCTTGGATTCTGGAGTATGCAGGGTTGGCGCCGGGATTTCTTGTAGGTGGCGTCCCTGCAAATTTTGGACTGTCTGCAAAGCTGGGGGACTCTGACTTCTTTGTGGTGGAGGCCGACGAGTACGACACGGCGTTTTTTGATAAACGATCAAAATTTGTGCACTACAAACCCCGTACCCTGGTGATAGCAAACCTTGAATATGATCATGCTGACATCTTCCCAGATTTGGCCGCGATAGAGACACAATTCCATCATCTCGTTCGCTGTGTGCCCAGCCAGGGACTCATTATTCATGGGCACGCGCCGCCTATTGACAGGGTGTTCTCCAAGGGTGTGTGGTCGCCGCGACAAAGCTTTGGCAATGAAACAGACAGCCAATGGAAGGTGCGGGCGTTGTCGGCGGCGGGAGAGCAGTTTGAGTTGACCTCACCTGAGGGCAAGAGTGAGCTGATTACCTGGTCCTTAATCGGTCAGCACAATCTTTTGAACGCCTGCGCTGCAGTCGCTGCAGCGCACCATGCTGGGGTTCCATTGCAGATAGCAGCCCAAGCTCTGGAGAATTTCAACGGTGTGAAACGGCGCCTTGAACTTCGGGGGACTCCGGGTGGGATAGCCATCTTTGACGACTTTGCGCATCATCCAACAGCCATTGCGATGACTCTTGAGGCAATGCGCCATCGTATTAGCGCAGAGTCTGGACGCTTGCTTGCAGTGATTGAGCCGCGATCGGCTACCATGAAGGAAGGGCATCACGGTGTTTCGCTGGCGGCGGCTACCGAGGAGGCTGATCAAGTATTTTGGTACGAACCTCCCGGTTTATTATGGCCGTTGACAGAACTGGTGGCCGAGCAAACGGGGCAGTCGGTTTGGCAGCATATCGATACCTTAATTGACGCCGTTGTGGGTACTGCAAAAGCTGGGGACGCCGTCGTTGTAATGAGCAACGGGGGCTTTGGTGGCATTCATGAAAAACTGCTGCAACGCTTGGGCAAAACTGAGGATTTGGGTTGATCTCACTGAATATGATTGAGCGAACTTTCCGTCAGGTAACGAATAGAGCGTGGTTAGTTGTCGTTTTTTTCGGTTTGCTGGTAACGCTGGCGGGCAGTCAGTTGGATAAAATTCGGCTGGATGCTTCCTCAGATTCCCTGCTACTGCAGGGGGACCCAGATTTGGCTTTTTTCAGGGAAACCAGCCGTCATTATGCCTCGGGCGAGTTTCTCATTCTTACTTGGCGCCCGTCCGGAGATTTACTGGCTGCCCCCTCACTTGAGCCGCTCGCCGCAATGGTCGAGGCTTTGCAAAAAATCCCGGGGGTATTGTCGGTAACCAGCATACTGGACGTTCCTTTATTGGAAAGCCCCCCTTTGAGTCTGACGGATCTGTCTGAGGCCGAGCAACTACCCACGCTTCGCGATCCTACAATTGATACTGGACTCGCCTTTAAGGAGTTTACGACCAGTCCGGTGTATCGAGATCTTCTGGTGGGTGCTGCGGGAGATGTCAGCGCTATTCAGGTTAGTTTAGCGACTGATCCAGCGGGCGCCGTGCTGCTAGATGAGCGTGAAGTCCTTCGCGATCGAGCCAGGACCAATGAGTTAGACCCCGAAGCGGAATTGCGTTTACCGGAGGTCGAGTCGCGCTATGACGCCTTTTTGGCTGCTGAGGCTGAGCGTCGCAGTGAGCTGGTTGCTGAGGTGAGGTCTGTTGCTGAGCAATTCAGACCCTATGCGGAGATTTTTGTGGGTGGGGTGCCCATGATCGCCGCAGATATGATCGATTTTATCCGTGCTGACCTGGTCGTATTTGGCATCGCTATTATCGGCATTATGGTACTCGTGCTGGGCATCATTTTTCGAGACTGGCGCTGGGTTCTGATTCCCATTCTAAATTGTTCGGTGACCGCTGCCATGATGCTGGGACTCTTGGGCTTCTTGGACTGGCGCATGAGCGTAATTTCTTCAAATTTTGTTGCTGTCCTTTTGATCATTACGCTCTCCTTATCGGTTCACCTCGTGGTGCGATATCGCGAATTAGAGCAGCTACAACCGCATCAGAGCCGCCGTCTTCGTGCCGCGAGTGCGGCGCAACTGATGCTAGTGCCCTGCAGTTACACGGCGCTGACTACCATTGTGGCCTTTGCGTCTTTGATGGTTGCGGGTATTCAGCCCGTGATCGACTTTGGTTTGATGATGACTGTAGGCATTGTGCTCGCGTTTGTTACGACCTTTATGTTGGTGCCGGCACTAATTTCCTTTTTGCCTTCTCCCATTAAGATTGTCCCGATTCCAGTGGATAACGGAATGACCGTTCGATTTGCTGGCTGGGTTGAACGTTACGGAACAGGGGTGTTGTTGTTTTCTGGTCTCTTGATCGTCGTCGTCGCGGTGGGCATTTCTCGGTTAAAGGTGGAGAATCGATTCATTGATTACTTTAAGGAGAGTACGGAGATTTATCAGGGCATGGAATTACTGGATGCCCGCTTGGGTGGAACGATTCCGCTCGATATTGTGCTTTATCCGCCACGACAGGAAAGATCTATCGATACCGAGGTTGACGGCAGGGTAGATACACCGGAACCGGAGCGTTCAGATTTTGGGGCGGTCACAGGGAGTGACATGTTCGACGATTCTTTTGCGGATGACCCCTTTGGAGACGACGGTTTTGGTGGCGGTGATTTTTTTGCTGAGGAGGGCAGCGTTGCGCCGTCTTTCTGGTTTTCACCTCAGGGTCGCGATCTTCTTGATCGGGCTCATGGGTTGGTCGAGCACCGTACCGAAACGGGTAAGGTCTTGTCCCTATCCACCGCATTTGAGGTGATGGACGGTTTATACGGTGCCCCTTTGGGCGCTATTGAATTAGCGCTAGTGCAAAATAGTATGCCAGAGGATGTCGCCGCGACACTGGTGAGGCCTTATTTTTATCCTGAGACCGATGAGGCTCGAATATCTGTTAGGGCAAAAGAAACCAGTCGAGATTTAAAGCGCGATCAGTTTCTTCGAGAACTGCATTTAGAGCTGGTAGACACACTCGATGTCGCACCAGAGCGCATTCAGTTCACGTCGTTACTCGTGCTGTACAACAATGTGCTTCAGAGTCTTTTTAAGTCGCAAATCCTAACGTTAGGCGTTGTATTTTTAGTCATAGGACTCATGTTTTGGGGTTTATTTCGCTCTTTACCTTTAGCGCTGTTGGCGTTGGCTCCCAACGTTCTTGCTGCGGGTCTTGTCTTAGGGGTGATGGGCCTTTTCGGTATTCCCCTCGATATTATGACGATAACGATTGCAGCCATAGTGGTCGGTATCGGTGTCGATGATTGCATTCACTACATTCATCGGTTTCGCAGTGAGTTTGCGATCGATCGAAATTATCACGCAGCGATGCGCAGGAGCCATGCCAGTATTGGTAGAGCCATGTATTACACAACGCTTACCGTGATGGTTGGGTTTTCGTTACTGACACTTTCTAATTTCACCCCCAGTTTGTACTTTGGTCTTCTTACTGATTTAGCGATGGTAGCGGCTGTTGCGGGGGCGCTGCTGTTATTGCCCCAGTTGATTTTGGTCTTTCGGCCCTTGGGACCTGAAGGTGGTCGATGAGCTTTTTATGTGTCGCTCGGGTTGCGGTGCCTGCTGTATAGCTCCGGGTATCACACGTCCTTTTTTCGGCATGCCGGAGGGTAAACCCCCAGGGATACCCTGTGTTCACCTAGATGCGGCCAGGGGTTGTGACCTATACCAAGATGCTCGGAGACCGGCGGTGTGCGGCAACTTTAAAGCCGAGGTCGAAGTCTGTGGTGACAGCGCTGAGCAAGCGTTAGAGTTATTAAATACATTAGAACGCGCCAGCCACCCTGAGATTGCATCATGACTGAGATACCGCTCTTCCCCTTGTCATCGGCACTTGTCCCTTACGGATATATGCCGCTTCAGATATTTGAGCAGCGGTATTTGGACATGGTGGCGGCTTGTATGCGCACAGGCACAGGATTTGGCGTGGTCTGGTTGCGGGAGGGCTCTGAGGTCAGCGGAGGATCGCATAACACGCCTGATGTCGGAGACTATGGTACTCACGCCCGGATAACGGACTTCGATCAACTTCCCAACGGGTTACTGGGTATCACCATTCGCGGTGAGGAGCGCTTCAATATTGCTGAGGTGTGGCGCGATCCCTCGGGTCTTATCCGCTCTCGAGTGAGCATGGAGGCCCCATTGGCGCCGGCACCGATGACTGACGATTGGCGTTCCTTGGAGATCGTACTGCGAGGATTAGAGTCTCACCCCCATATTCAGCGGATGAATTTGACCATTGATTACGACAACGCTTGGGAGGTAGCTTTTACTCTGATACAGCTTTTACCGTTTGATGAATCCATTAAATATGAACTGTTGGGGCTGTCGACCCTAGATGAGCTGATTGTTGAGCTGGATATCTTGCTCAACCAGATTTCAGGCGAGGACGGATGATTTTGGAGATCGGGCAGAATTTGTTAGATTTTGCTCATTGCATAAGCCGAGGGTGATACGCATGTACGATCTACTCATTAAAGGCGGCACCGTGGTAGACGGTTCTGGTGGGATGCCTTACGTGGCCGATGTCGCTATCAGTGATGGTCTTATTGCAGCCGTTGGGCAAGATTTAGGTTCTGCTGAGCGAGAGATCGAGGCTGAGGGTTGCTACGTAACCCCGGGATTTGTCGATATACATACCCATTACGACGGCCAGGCCACCTGGGATCAGGAAATGGCGCCGTCGGCATGGCACGGCATTACTACCGTGGTGATGGGGAATTGTGGCGTGGGTTTTGCTCCGGCAGCGAAGGATCGGCACGATTGGCTTATCGGTTTGATGGAGGGTGTTGAGGATATTCCCGGGTCGGCTTTGTCCGAGGGGATGAAGTGGAATTGGGAATCTTTCCCTGAGTACCTGGATGCCTTAGAGGCCCTTCCCAGAAGTATCGATATAGCGACTCAGGTTCCTCATGGTGCTGTTCGAGCTTATGTAATGGGTGATCGTGGTGCTGCCAACGAAGCACCTACCGAAACAGATATTGCTCGGATGTCGTCCATTGTTGAAGAAGGTTTGCGAGCCGGTGCACTGGGGTTTTCAACCTCACGTACGGTGCTGCACAAGTCAGTTGATGGCGAGCTGGTGCCCGGAACAACGGCGACACCAGAGGAGCTAATCGGTATTGGGCGAGCCATGGGGCGAGTAGGTTATGGCGTATTTGAGCTGTCAAGCGACCTGATGCCCGAGTGGAATGAATTTGAATGGATGGGTGCGCTCAGTCGTGAGACCGGGTTGCCGGTAAGTTTTACGGCACTGCAATCTCCGATAAAGGCGATGGCACTCGAGAATCAACTCGCCTCAATGCGTGATGAAAATGCACGAGGAGCACATCTGGTGGCGCAGATTGCGTTGCGGGGTACTGGGTTGATTTTGGGTTGGCAGGCGACCTTCCATCCCTTTGCCTTTAAACCCAGTTGGTTAGCTATTAAGGACCTCACCTGGCCTGAGCAGCTACAAACGCTGCGGGATCCCAAGTTCAAAGAGCAGCTTTTGGCCGAGGAGCACGACCTGCCTGAAACGGATCTTAAATTGCTGCTGGAGCTTATGATTGCTGCCTTTCAAATGCAGTATCCAATGGCTGACGGTTTCGACTACGAGCCTACTGCGGAAGATTCAATCGCTGCGCGGGCAAAGCAAGCGGGTATGTCACCCGAGGCTTTTGCTTATGATGCGATGATGGCTAGCGATGGTCAGGGTTTTATCTATTTCCCGCTGCTGAACTATGCTGACGGTAACCTCGATTTTTTGGAGCCGATTCTCGCATCGGATGACTGTGTTAACTCTTTGTCTGATGGCGGAGCCCACTGTGGGACGATTTGCGATGCCGCAGCGACCACTTTTTTATTACAGCACTGGGTCCGTGATCGCAGCAACGGCCGCATACCCATCGAGCGAGCCATTCAGCGCCAGTGTGCCCACACAGCGCAGCTCTATGGGCTCAATGATCGTGGTTTACTTTCAGAGGGTTACTTGGCAGACCTAAATATTATTGATCTTGAGGCATTGGGATTAAATCAGCCTTGGGTCGCTCATGACCTCCCCGCCGGTGGCATGCGCTTGTTGCAGGACGCGCGTGGTTATCGAGCGACGATTAAGTCGGGGGTGGTGACCTTCAGTGACGGTAAGTTCCATGGGCAGTACCCAGGGTCGCTTATTCGCGGCCCTCAGGCATCTCCGGCCACTGCCAGCCACCAAGTCGCTGCCACTGATTGACGATGCAGCAGAATAGCTCGGCGGTTTTAGCCGCATCGTAGGCGGCCGAGTGGGCTTCGCTGTTATTGAATTCGATTCCTGCTCGTCGGCAAGCCTGTGCAAGTACCGTGTGCCCGAAGGCAAGCCCGGCGAGGGTGGCGGTATCGAAATGGGAAAAGGGGTGGAAGGGGTTGCGTTTAATGTCGCATCGCAGGCTGGCACTGTTGATAAAGCCTGCATCAAAGTGGGCATTGTGCCCTACCAATATCGCCCTATTGCATCCCGTATCCCGAACTTCTTTGCGAATCCGGGTAAAGAGCTCCCCTAGTGCAATGGCCTCAGGCAGTGCGGCGCGAAGGGGGTTCTCTGGGTCTATGCCTGTAAACTCAAGGGCCGATGGCTCAAGGTTAGCACCTTCGAAGGGTTCCACATTAAAGCTGAGGGTGTCTCCCTGAACTACCTCGCCTCTATCGTCCACGTGAATCAATGTGGCAGCCACCTCGAGCAGCGCGTCGGTTGCGGCATTAAAACCCCCAGTCTCTACATCGACGATAACCGGTAGAAAGCCTCTGAAGCGATCTCGCATACGATAGTCGGGTATCGAGGTCATGACACAAGCTCCCACCGCAACATCTCACCCGCACGAATAGGGATGAGTGTGTCTTCATCACCTAGAGACAGCTGGGCTGCGACCGGGTTTGCGTTCTGTATCAAGGTAATGGTCGTTTCGTTACGCGGTAGCCGATAAAAATCGGCACCAAAATGACTCGCAAAGCCCTCTAGCTGCCCCAGAGCGCCCTCAGCTTCAAAGACCTCGGCATAAAGTTCCATGGCCGCGTGGCCGGTGTAACAGCCGGCACAGCCACAGCTAGACTCTTTGTCCGCACGAACATGGGGCGCCGAGTCTGTACCTAGAAAAAAACGGGGATTACCCGAGGTTGCCGCTCGGCAAAGTGCCATTCTATGTTGATCGCGTTTTAAAATAGGTAAACAAAAGAAATGGGGCCGAATTCCTCCCACCAGCATGTCATTACGATTGTAAAGCAGGTGATGTGCGGTGATGGTTGCAGCGACACCCTCTCTGGCCGCCACAACGAAAGCAACAGCGTCCTCGGTGGTGATGTGCTCGAAGATCACCCGCAAACCGGGAAAACGATCGACGAGGGGCCCTAGGTGCTGGTCAATAAAAACTTTTTCACGATCAAAAATATCGACATCAGAATCCGTGACTTCACCATGTATTAACAGGGGCACATCATGCTTTTCCATAGCCTCAAAGACTGGAAAAAGGCTGGACAGGTCGTTAACACCGGCGGCGGAGTTGGTCGTAGCGCCAGCGGGGTAGAGTTTTATGGCGTGAACTACCGAGGAGTCAGCGAGGCGAGCGACCTCAGCAGCTGAGGTGTTATCTGTAAGGTAGAGGGTCATAAGGGGGTCAAAGTGTCGATTTTCAGGCGTCAATGCGCTAATAATTCGGTCACGATAGGCCTCGGCGGCGGCAACATTTACAACGGGAGGGGCAAGATTGGGCATAACTACCGCGCGATGCGCCCAGCGGGCAATATCATTGGCGGTCCTCTTTAATGCGGATCCGTCTCTCAGGTGAACATGCCAGTCGTCTGGTTGAGTGATGGTAAGTGTTTTCATAGCGAGCTCCGTACTATGTGCTAAGTCTATCAGGGGTGCGCTGGGCAAGCCCACACTCTAGGCGTAAACTTGGCGCCTCTTATCCCTTCACTGTTTTAAAGGTTGTGTGTCCATGTCTGTCAATAAAGTCGTACTTGCCTATTCTGGCGGTCTCGATACATCGGTTATTGTTCGTTGGTTACAGGAGACCTACGACTGTGAGGTTGTGACCTTTACTGCTGATATTGGTCAAGGCGAAGAGGTTGAACCTGCCAGAGCCAAGGCGCAGGCATTGGGGATCAAGGAGATTTTTATTGATGATCTTCGAGAGGAGTTTGTCCGCGACTTTGTCTATCCTATGTTTCGTGCCAATACCGTTTACGAGGGGGAATACCTGCTTGGAACGTCTATCGCACGCCCACTGATTGCCAAGCGCTTAGTTGAGATTGCTAACGAGACGGGTGCAGATGCTATTTCCCACGGTGCGACGGGAAAGGGTAATGACCAGATCCGTTTTGAATTGGGCGCTTATGCTTTAAAGCCGGGCATTCAGATTATCGCTCCTTGGCGGGAGTGGGATCTCGGGTCGCGAGAATCATTAATGGCCTACTGCGAGCAACGGGCGATACCGGTTGATTTTTCAGGGGCCTCAAAAAAATCGCCCTATTCAATGGATGCCAACCTCCTGCATATCTCCTATGAAGGAGGTGTACTTGAGGACCCATGGGCTGACCCCGAAGAATCGATGTGGCGCTGGACCGTTAGCCCCGAGTCTGCTCCCGATCAGGGTGAGGAAATGATCCTGAGTTTTAGCCGAGGAGATATCACGGCCATTGATGGAGAAGCGCACACACCCGCAGAGGTGCTAGCAATATTAAATCAACGCGGCGGTGCACACGGTATTGGACGCGCGGATATCGTTGAGAATCGTTATGTCGGGATGAAATCTAGAGGCTGCTATGAGACGCCTGGCGGCACTATTATGCTTAGGGCACACCGGGCGATGGAGTCGATCACGCTTGATCGTGAGGCAATGCATCTGAAAGACGAACTCATGCCTCGATACGCTAAACTCATTTACAACGGTTACTGGTGGTCCCCAGAGCGGCTTATGTTGCAGTCGGCGATTGATGACAGCCAGCGCTGGGTAAATGGAGACGTTCGACTGCGTTTGTACAAAGGTAACGTGACAGTTTTAGGTCGGCGCTCTGAGGATTCACTATTTGATGAGAGTATTGCCACCTTCGAAGACGATGCAGGGGCTTACAATCAAAAGGACGCGGAGGGGTTTATCAAGCTAAATGCACTGCGGATGCGCATCGCGGCGCAAAGAGGTCGATCATAAGGCTAGCGCCTGGGGGTCGGTGTCTGGTAATCACCCGCTCCTGTCCTTGGATGACCCCATAGAGGCGCTCCGCTGTGGTGTAATCACACCGTGAGCGAACCCTAATTTAGGATATTGAGGTAAAGGTATGGAAGGCACCGGCGGGACAAGCAAGTCACTCTCTGAACAGTCCGCGTACTTCGATGTCATCGTGGTAGGCGCAGGCTTGTCAGGTATTGGTGCTGGAGTGCGTCTGCAGCGTGATTGCCCAGATTCATCCTTTGCCATTATCGAACGCAGAGAGGCTATTGGCGGGACCTGGGATATTTTCCGGTACCCGGGAATTCGTTCTGACAGCGATATGCACACTTTGGGTTATGACTTTAAGCCCTGGTCAGCGGAAAAAGCGATTGCCGATGGGACAGCCATTCGCGAGTACGTGAATGCCACAGCAGATGAATACGGTGTTCGAGAGCACATTCGGTTTCAGCATCAGCTAAAGTCCGCGAATTGGCATAGCGAGCTCGGCCAGTGGATTTTGTCGGTCGAGTCAGCAGGCGCCATGGTGGAGTACCGCTGTAATGTGTTGCTGATGTGTGCGGGGTACTACAGCTACGACTCGGGATATCAGCCTGAGTTTCCAGGAAAAGATTCTTTCGACGGTACTTGGGTGCACCCCCAGTTTTGGCCCCAAGATCTCGACTACACCAACAAAAAGGTCGTGGTGATTGGCTCGGGAGCGACGGCTATGACGCTAGTGCCCAACATGGCTTCAACGGCTAAGCACGTCACCATGCTGCAGCGTTCGCCGACCTATGTTATTTCGCGGCCCTCTATTGATGCTGGGGCAAACTGGCTGCGCAGACACCTGCCTGAAAAAATGGCCTACGCGTTAACGCGGTGGCGCAACACGGTATGGCAGCAGTTTTTCTATGGTCTATCCCGGGTCGCCCCCAGTATTTTACGACGGAGCTTGCTTAAAAAGGTGAAATCCGAGGTGGGGGACATTCTGGATGTCGAAAAGCACTTCACACCCGATTACAACCCCTGGGACCAGCGACTGTGTTTGGTTCCTGACGATGATCTGTTTGAAGCGCTGAAAGCGCGCAAAGCCGATGTTGTCACCGACCAAATAGCTCAGATTGACGCGAAGGGTATTTTACTCAAATCAGGCCAGTATCTTGAGGCCGATGTGATCGTTTCTGCCACCGGGCTTAATTTGCTGGTCTTAGGTGGTGCTGACTTCTCGGTTGATGGCGATTCTGTAGATTTCTCTGATGAGTGGACCTATAAGGGCATGATGTGCTCCAACGTGCCGAATATGATTCAGACTTTTGGCTATATCAATGCCTCCTGGACACTGCGTGCCGATCTGATTGCGCACTGGACGACTCGCGTCGTAAACCACTTAAAGGCGACGGGAAACACCCAGTTCACGCCTCGCATTCCAGCAGTATTGGCACAGTCTATGCCCAAGCGACTGTGGATTGATGACTTTTCAGCGGGCTATATGCAGCGGGTCATGCACCTGTTTCCAAAGCAAGGCGATCAAAGCCCCTGGGTAAACCCACAGAATTTCCGCAAGGATCGAAAAATGTTCCGCGATGAGCCCCTTGAGGACGGTGCGTTGAGGTTTGAGCGCACCGCCGGTGTGGCAGCGCAGAATAGTGTCGAAATCCGGAAGGCGAGCTGACGCTCTCGTGACGCATTGGACGCTACAGGAGCAGGTGGTCTCTTGCCCTTACTGCGGAGAGGGCATTTCTGTTCTTCTCAACCCTGAAGACGTTGGGGTTGAATACATTGAAGACTGTCAGGTGTGCTGCAGGCCCATAGAGTTTTTGGTTACCGAAAACGAGCAGGGAGCGCTAGATGCGAGAGTGCAATCGGAACTCGACTGTTGATTGTGACGAGTTTCAGCAGCTTTAAGGTACTGGTGAAGGAGGGGCTATGAGGAAGCTGCTACGGGGACTGAAGGGTCATGGGCAGTGGCTGTTTTTTATCGGTGGGCTGCTTGGCGTTGCGGCAGTAGCAGCAGATGACACCCTAGCCGCGATGGAATCCATCACAACAGAAGTCCTGATTAAGTCAGATGCATCCTGGAATGGTCGTCCCCTTCCACCTTACAGTTTGGGAGATCCTGAAATATCTGTGGTTCGTGTGACCATACCTTCTGGATCTGCACTGCCCATGCACATACACCCCTTTGCCACTGCCGGTGTTTTATTACAGGGGCGCTTGGAGGTGAGAACTCCTCAGGGAGAAACCTTAGAGGTTAATCCGGGAGATGGTGTTATCGAACTTGTCAATCAGCCCCACGGTGGCGCCAGTATCGGCACTGAAGATGCTGTGATTTTGGTGGTTTATGCGGGTATTAAAGGGCAGGCGGTCACCCAGTTAGTACGGGATTGATGCCGATTCTGCTGCGCTTGTTCGCGTCGCGCGGGTGCAAATTATTCAACGAGTCTCGCGAGTAGTGCAGATAGCGCCATAAAAATAAGCAGCAATGTGAAACTCAAGGTGTTGGGTCGATGAAAAAGCCATTGATCTCGGCCAAAGAGTTTTTGCATAGAGGTTTTTTTTAACCCATGCTTCGGTCGTTCGGTTTTCAATAGTAATTGTCGACTATTCCAGTCTTCAATCCACGGAATAACGCTATCGGAAGATTGCGCCCTACCTACAAACCAACCTTGTACCTCGTCAACTTCGGCGTGAGCTACCGCCTCCCAATCGGCGCGAGTTTCCACGCCCTCAGCAACAACGTTTAAGCCCAGTCCGTGTCCAATGCGCACACTATTGCCTAGTAAAACAGCGGTCTCTTCTTTGTCAGATGCCCCTGATACAAAAGACCGGTCGATTTTAAGCTCTGAGCAGGGCATGCGACTTAGCTGCAGCAGCGATGAGTAACCTGTCCCAAAATCATCAAGGGAAACCCCCAGTCCTAACTGTCTCAAGCGGGTGAGATTCTCGACTACTTTACTCGCTGTTCCCGCCACTCGGGACTCAGTAATTTCAATAATGATCGAGCTGGGTGCTAGTTGATGATGTTTGAGCTGAGCCTCAATCCAAGGCACAAAGTTTTCGGAATCCAACACCTCAACGGTTGCATTAATGGACACCTTAAGGTTGAGCTTACTACGCTTCCAATTGCTCAGCTCGATCATGCTGTCAGAGATAAGCTTCCTAGTGAGGGGGACAATGACCTCGGACTCCTCTGCTGAGGGTATGAATACGCGTGGCGGTAACATGGAGCCGTCGGGTTCAATCCATCGTGCTAAAGCTTCAAAGCCTGTAACGACACCGTCAGCGATGCGCACCTTAGGCTGGAACCAGGCTTGTATTTTCCCAGCATCAAGTGCTGCACTGACTTCCTCGGCAGACATGGGCGCACTATCTACACTGTTCTCGTGCGCTGCCGTCGTCAATCGCTCGACGACGGCCTCGAGGCGCTCCGGAGGGCAAGGTAGTGGCAGCACCGAGACCAGATTGACGTTGAGACGTCTGGCTTGTTGGTCTAATAACTGTGCGTTTACTTCGCTGTCAGCATCAAACATAACTAGGCTGGTATTGGGCTGATGGTTATGAATGTGCTCCAGCACGTCGCTGCTCAATTTACTGGGATTACCTAGGATGATGACATCGTAGCGTGTGGCAACTAAATACCGATGGAACTCAGATTCGCTACAGGGCTGATAGTTGCCAGATAGTGTTCGTCCCACCATCCTGCTGAGGCGTGTTCCTTGAGCCTGTGACTCGGCAATCACCAATACGTCAATATTATCTGTAAGCACCATGCGCTTAAGATAGACCGTCAGTTGTAAATTCTGATACTAGGACCACGCTGGCACACCCCAAAACCACAAACCTTTTTTCTCGAGAGCCGGTTACCGCTTTAACCGTGGTACTGGAGCGAAGACAGATAGCCAGCGCTTCGGTATAACCCTACTTATTCAAGGCATAGTACCTGTTTTTATCATAAAAAAATTACTGGCAGTCAGGGGTGGCAGCGGCACGTGATGTGATCTGCGAATAATTGTTATGTGAATTGTCTTATTCGGCGAGTGCTAAGCATCGACCTTTTACTCTTTGGGTGCCTTACTTTGAGTATTTAAGTAGCCATTTTCAGGTGGTTTTTGATAGGTGTCGCTAAAGGCGCGGCGTTAGCGAAAATCTCGCGATTTAACCTTCAGTTCAGTCAATGCATGACTGTAGTCAAATAATGCACCTGCAATAATATGCGTCACGCCATCGCGACACTCGAGAGTTCCTTTGACGAGGAGTAGTTGTGCGGTCATTAGAGCCTGTCGGAAGTGCTCTTGTACTTTTGGCCAGACAACAATATTGTGATTGCCCGTTTCATCCTCAAGAGTAAGAAACACTACGCCAGAAGCCGTTCCAGGACGTTGGCGGCAAGTAACAATGCCCGCAACGCGGACGAAGCGATTGTTTCCCAGGGCTGAAAGCTCGCTGTATCTTCGGCACTGGTTAAATGGAGATTGCTCACGCAGTAACGCAAGTGGATGATCGCGTAGCGTCACGCCAGTACTTTGATAATCTGCCATCACATTTTCAGCAACAGAGGGTGCCGGTAACTCAATGTGATCGCTTAAATTTTCAGGCTTAGTTTCACAGGAGGTATCGCGTAGCAGGGGACTAGGTGTTTGAAGTGCCATGACTTGCCACTGCGATTGATGTCGGTGTCCACTTAGACTCTTTAATGCGTCGGCGCTGGCCAGAACCTCCATGTCGCCCTTATCGAGCTTTGCTCTACGCCTGAGGTCACTGATATTTTTAAATGACATCTGTCGCTGGGCGTCGGCAATCCGGTGCCCAGCGCGTCTATTTAATCCTTTGATTAATCGTAACCCCAGGCGTATCGGAGGTTGCCCTTGATCAGTCTGGCTGAGCAGTTGATGGTTCCAGTCGCTGTGGTTGACGTCTGCGGGTAACACGGTGACACCATGGCGTTGGGCGTCTTGGATCAGCTGCGAAGGTGTGTAAAACCCCATGGGTTGGCTATTGAGTAAGCCAACGTAAAACGCCGTTGGGTAATGACATTTCAACCAGGCAGAAACGTAGGCCAATAGAGCAAAACTGGCTGAGTGGGACTCAGGAAAGCCATAACCGCCAAAGCCCTTAATTTGGTCGAATAAGCGATTGGAAAACTCTGTGCTGTAGCCGCGTTCTCGCATGCCATCTTTAAGCTTTTTCTCAAAGGTTAAGAGTTTGCTGTTGCGTCCCCAGTTGGTAATTGCTCTGCGCAGTGCGTCTGCCTCTCCCCCGGTAAATCCAGCCGCCACCATGGCGAGGCGGATAACTTGCTCTTGGAAAATAGGGACGCCTAATGTCGGCTCGAGTACTGATTTAATAGCCTCATTGGGGTAAGTGACAGCTTCTAGCCCATGTTTACGGCGTAGATAGGGGTGCACCATGTCACCTTGTATAGGTCCTGGTCGGACAATGGCTATTTCGATGACGAGATCATAAAAGCAAGCAGGCTTGAGGCGTGGCAGCATCGACATCTGTGCTCGAGATTCGATCTGAAAGACACCCAGTGAATCGGCAGACTGAAGCATTTTATAGGTTGCCTGGTCTTCACGAGGGATATCCTGAATGCATTTAATTTGAGGGTTTTCCCGGTGCACTAATGCCAAGGTTTTACGGATGGCCGACAACATGCCTAGAGCGAGCACATCAATTTTTAGTAGCCCTAAGGCTTCTATATCTTCCTTATCCCATTGGATAACCGTTCTTTCATCCATACTGGCATTTTCTACCGGCACCATATTTGAGATGGGGCCGCGGCTAATGACAAAACCGCCAACGTGCTGGGAGAGGTGGCGTGGAAAGCCGAGTATCTCCTGCACGAGATCAAGGAAGATCTGTGCCTGTTTACCGGGCATTCCCATACCCTGCTGCTCGAAGCGTTGCCTAAGTTCGCCCTCGCGGTTCCACCATGCCAGTGATTTAGCTAGGTCTTCTACTAAAGTGGGGTCGAGACCAAGGGCTTTACCAACGTCACGAACAGCACTTCTAGATCGATAAGTAATGACGGTAGCAGCCAAAGCAGCTCGTCTTCGCGTATATTTTCGATAGATATATTGGATGATTTCTTCACGGCGCTCGTGTTCAAAATCTACGTCAATATCCGGAGGCTCATCGCGTTCGCGAGATATGAAGCGTTCAAACAGCAGGTTGACTTGTTCGGGATTGACCTCGGTAATGTGTAAGCAATAGCAAACAACAGAGTTGGCGGCAGAGCCTCGACCTTGACACAAAATCTGTCTTTCTCGAGCGAATCGGACGAGATCGTATACGGTTAAAAAATAGTATTCATAGTCGAGTTCAGAAATGAGTACTAACTCATGCTGTATACGACTTTGAACGGCATTGGGTACGCCGCTTGGCCATCGCTGCGCAGCACCTAGGGCAACTTGTTCTCGTAAATAGGTGTTGGCATCTTGGCCGGTGGGAATAACCTCTTCCGGGTATTCATAGCGGAGTTCGTCAAGGCTGAACTGGCATTGTTGACTGATGCGTAGAGTTTCGCCAATTAGCGATGGCGGATAAAGAGGGAGTAATTTGTCGAGAGTACGCAGATGCTGCTGGCTATTAGCAAGCCTGCGTAGGCCCAGCTTACTCACGGTTGTGTTGTGGTTTAGGGCGGTCAGTACATCATGCAGTCGTTTGCGTGATGCGCTGTGCATTCGTACATCACCACAGGCCACCAAGGGTAGGTTTAACTTTTGCGCTAAATCCCAGCGCTGACGAAAGCGTCGTATCTCGTCATTACCTAGCAGGCGGCTACTGCCAATCCAGGTTCGGCCGGGACATAATCGTGCCAGTTGCTGCCCGGTGCCCATTTCATGATCAGAATCGCCGGGTAGCCAGACAATGAGGCAGCGTTTTAAATGAAAGATAACGTCACGTAGGCGGGTGGTGTATTCGCCTTTGGGGCTGCGACGCCGCGAGCGACTGATTAAGCCCGATAACTCGGCATAGGCCTCCCGGCTGGGTGCTAGCGCAACAAGCCGAATACCTTCGACTAAATTAAACTCACTGCCAATAATAAGCTTTATGGCGCAGCGTTTTGCAGCGACATGTGCCTTTACAACACCGGCAAGTGAACATTCATCAGTAATGGCCAGTGCGGAGTAGCCGCAGGCAGCGGCACGTTCCACTAATTCTTCAGGGTGGGAGGCTCCGAGTAGGAAGCTGTAGTTGCTAAGGCAGTGGAGTTCGGCATAAGGCATGCACCATTATACTGTATATTTATACAGTGTATGGCTACGGTATTTGGATTGAATTTATTCGTGGTGCAGGGTGATAAGGGGTGCACATTTTTAACAATCTTTGAGGGCTAACGAATGTTTTATGCTACCAAGAACGCCATAAGTGACAGGTGATTATTGGCGGACGCACCTTTCTTCGCAAATGGTGTAGCGGTTACAGTGAACAAACACTGGTTGTGGAGTGATTTTTCGCAGCCTTAAAAATAACGACTTCATAAGGCTGATGCCATGACTTTGGGCCGAATCACATTTACACATCTGAGTTGTAGTCTGCTCATTTTAGTTGCGTTGTCTGCGTGTACCGGCATGCCGGAAGGCGTTGAGCCGGTGACTGGTTTTGACAAGTCCCGCTATCTGGGCACTTGGCACGAAATTGCTCGTCTCGATCATAGTTTTGAGCGAGATTTGGTCGATGTGACGGCGGAATATTCCTTACGTGATGATGGCGCAGTCCGTGTTATCAATAGTGGAACTGATTCAGAAACGGGAGAGCGCAAAGTCGCTGAGGGCCATGCCAAGTTTGTGGGTGATGACGGGACAGCGCATCTTAAAGTTTCATTTTTTGGGCCGTTTTACGGCAGTTACGTCGTCTTTGAGTTAGACCCTGATTATCGGTATGCCTTTGTGGCGGGTTACAACACAAATTACTTGTGGCTATTAGCTCGGGAGACGAATCTTAGTGACGACATTCGCAAGCGATTTACTGATCGGGCGCAGGATTTGGGATTTTCGGTAGATGACTTGGTCTGGTTGCACTGACAGCATGCGCTACAACTGAACCTGATTTTTTGTTGGGGAAACGGCGCGTAATGCGGCAGGTCGAAGATAGAGGCTGTTCAGTTGATGTCTGAGACTTGGGTTCTCCTTTCTTAAGGCATGGGCCCTTTAAACTGATGCAAGGCCCATCAACGATAATGGCTAGACCATCTAACTAACGCTAAGAGATTCTGAGAGTACTGCAGGTGACGGTTGCGGTGCTTATGGCAGTATCCCCTGTACGTACCACTGTTTGCTATAGCGGTCTTCGAAAATCCAGATAGGTTGCCCTGCTTGGGTTTGTGCAATGTAATAGTCTCGACTGGCTGGCTTTTGCCACCAGTTATCTTCAAGTCGCTCAGGCCCCAGTAGGAGCGTTAATACGCCGTTCCAGTGCAACACATTGTCTTTCAGTCGTATTGGATGAGGCTCATCAAATAGCCAAAAGGGTCGTTGTGCCTGCCCCGTTAAGTGGGGTTGTAACGGTGCGACATCTTGACTTAAATACTGACTGTGTTCGGGTAAATGTGCCTCGCGTAGGGCAATCTGATTAATGGCCTGTAGCCCTAGGCGTGATCTGAGGCGGTCGACCAAATTATGCAAAGGTTCACGGTTATGAGATTCGCCAAATAAGTCGGCAACAGTGGCGTGTTGGGTTTGGAATTGATGGACATGGAGTGCTAGCCCTTCTATGTCGGCACCTAGTGAATATTGTTCTAGGCTGAGGCGTGATAGCTCAAACCAAACTTCGGGGTCACCATGTGCTTCACTGCTACGTACTTCAAAAAGATCGGTATCGCCACGCATGCGCAGCATCTGCCATTCGATATGCGTTGGCTGATGCTGTGTTGTACGACAAAAGCGCGCTAAAGCGTGCAGTAATTGCTGCATAGTGGGGTGCAGTTCGATTTGATTGCGGATCTCAAAACCGAACCATAGGCAATCATAAAATTGGTGGGGCGGATGAAAATCCTGGGTGACGGTGTCAGACGTCGCCGTGACATCGCCCAGCCATTTTTGAAACCCCTGACCACAGCGGCGTCCCAATGCGCTTGCGGGCATGTTGAGTATTTCGCCTAGTGTTTGAATCCCTGCTTTTTCAAGACTTGTAATGGCATTAAAAAATTGGCCTGCCTGAGCTTTGCGCAGCAGGTGGAGGGGGATCGCATCAAGCCGTTGTCGCAGGTTCTGATCTGATGGGTGCAAAAAATTTTGGTCCCAGTGACTGAGTAGCCAGGCTGCAGAGCGATTGGGAGCTAAGCCAGACCGAACCGTAAAGCCTCGCTGTTCAAGATCACTTTGAATGGTGTTAAATAGCTTTTTAAGGCCGCCATACAACTTTAAGCATCGACCGACCTCAAGCTGAAGCCCCTCATTTTGCCAGCGCTCCAGCGTTGGTGTGATGCTATAAGCCCAACACTCTAGACGTTCCAGCGCGCGGGCCTCTTGGCTGGTATCTCGCTCAAGTAGCTGTAGCTGGGATGTATCGACGAGGGCGCGGACGGTGGCGGTACTTTGCCCGGGTTTGAGGCCCGTTAGTTGTGCTTCGTCATTGACGGCAATTACACGCTGTCGCTCTATGACGACGGCTGGATAGTCCTGTTGTAGTGGTTGACACTCAAGGGATAGCTGGGGAAATCGAAGGTAGAGCCAAAGAGACATACCTTTATGATACTGTATATATATACAGTATTAATAGCCTTTTTAAGTAACCCAGAGGAGCCGTCGCTACTGACGTTTTTGCTGCCTTGATACCTGTTGTGAATCGCGCTTACGGCACTCTGAGGTGTTACATCGGATTGTCATTGAATCGGGTGAACTTTTAGCCAAACAGAGTCTCTGTGAGACAAACTTGAGTCTGGCTCGAGTGTTTTGTTGTGTTGCCATAGGTCTAGAATGGCGTCACTCGCAGTTTGTGATGGCCGATGAAAAAAGAAAAATTCGCGGCTTGCTCGAAGGCCAGCGTATGGCACGGGTTTTTATAAGATAAACGCACCTCTAAATCCTAGCCGGATTTAAAGACCGCCCCCTTCCATTAAATACTGGATAACCCCTTTAATGGCAAAACCCAGCAGGCCCATAGCGAGAGCAATAAATAAAATAAAGGTGCCGTAACGCCCGGCATGATTACGACGGGCAAGGTCCCAAACAATAAAAATCATAAGGGCCATGAGCGCCGTAACACCGAGGGTAACGCCCCACTCGCTAAGCCACGTATCCAGCGACATCAGGCTAGCTGAATATCACTGGTCATGGAAACGGTCGCGCTTAATGAATTAGTAATTAAGCAGCCTTCTTCCGCTTTTTCGAGAATACGCTGTACACGCTCTGCACTGGCATCGCCCTGTGACGTTATGGTGATGTGTAGCTGAATTTCAGTGAATTGTGGCTTGCGATCCATGCGATCAAGGGTTCCAGTAGCTTGGCATCGTATTTGATCCCACTGCAGCCTGGATCCTTGCGCAATAGCACGAAATGTCAAAACAAAGCAGTCTGCTACGGCAGCCATTAGTAGCGATTCGGGGCTCCATTGATCACCCGGACCGCCAAATTCGGAGGGTGCATTCGTGCTGAGGTCAGGCAAGCTCGGAGCGGTAACAGTAATGTGGCTGCCGGTTTCATCTCCGCTTGCAGTAACGGTGTAATGGTGGGGAAAAGGTTCCATGAAATCGGCTCCGTAGGGGCTATCGGCAGGGTAAGTGCATCAGTGTAGCTCGCCTGTTCGTGCGACGTCATGTGAGAATTTTTGCCCCATTCGTTTTAAGCAACCGGTGTCAGTATTTGCCCAGTATGGGTGCGATGCATTTTTCCTGTGGGGATCTCCCAGGGCTGTGGCGTGTTGATAATATCCTCTTCATCGGGCAACCTAATATTACTCGCCGGTCTGCCACCACGTTGCTTAAGAATATCGACGGTGTGATAGCGATCGATCGTTAGGCGCAAGCTAAATGGTGTATGTTGCTCTATGGCTTGAGTCGCTCTAAATAGCACAACGAGGGTGTCATTTTCAGTGGCAGCTAGCTGCAGTTTGCGCAGTTCGGCATAGCGGTAATCACTGGCTCCTAACCAGCTGAAAACCACGCTACACGTGGTGCTGCGGATAGCTTGTTCCGTGGCCCATAGTAGCTCTTCACGGTCTTTAGGGTGCACCATCAGGACTTGCTCAGTGGCAACCCCCCGAGCGGCGAGTAGCGGTGCGTAAGGGGCATGGGGAGGGGCGATAAAAGCCTGCCAACGGCGTTGTTCGCTGAGCGCTGCCATGGTGGGTAAAAAGAGGCCCATAGAGTCAGTGCCGCTGTCCTTACTAAGGACCTCAACACCGCCGCGTAGCGGCCAACCGGCCATTGCGATTTGAGCGTTGAGTGCGGTAAATCCCGTAGGCAGTGCGTCTACACCATGTAGGTCGCTGTTGGCGGATGCACGCATTGCGAATACATTTTCACCCGTGTTCATACCGCGCCAGGTATCAGGACGATTGATGATGTGTTCAAGTGGGTCAGACATGTTGTGCTCCTCTGCGGCTAGGGACGTACAGCTGACTTGGTCGATAGCTGTATGTACTGCTGTATAAGATACTGTATAAATGAACAGTAGTCTTGTGAGGCGACAAAATCAAGGGGAGGTTATTTGGAGCGTCGTGAAAAGCGACAGGTCAGGCACTCAGCCTTAAATGAGATGGCTTTCAGGCGGTATTTCCCCGCGAGTTGGTTTTCCAGTCTTGGCTCTTGGATGCTGCGCTTTCTGCTAGGTTGGAGTGCTTGGGATCTCACATTATCTGCAAGTTGGGTTGGTGTAACTGCCGCCCTGATGCTGGCCCCTGCGCTTGTTTTGTCACCTTGGTTCGGTATTTTGTCAGACCGAATCAACCCACGTCATGGCTTGGTCGCTTCGATGGTGGTGCACGGAGTCATTGCTTTGGGCGGGGCGGTGGCGTTGTGGGCTAACGCTTTTGGGATTCCGATATTGCTGTCATTGGCTTTGGCTATGGGTGTTGTGACATCCGGTCACAGTCCCATGCGACTCGCACTCATACCTCTTTTAGTCGAGCGTGCGGCTTTGCCTAGTGCCGTAGGACTTTCTGCGACTACCTTTAATATTGCTCGTATCCTTGGGCCCGCCCTCGGCGCGGCTCTGATCGCGGGTTCTGGCCCAGGGCTGGCCTTTATGCTCGCCACCGTCATGTTTGTCATTGCGGCAGTCATCTTGCTCAAGCTCCACGGTATAGGCGTTAGGGAGCCGCGGCCCCGAGAGCCTTTTGTGCAACAATTTGCAGCGGGTCTTCGCTATGTGCGTGGGGAGCCCGCTATTCAATTGATCTTTGCATTTACGGTTCTCAATGGTGTGTTGGGTCGGACTGTCGTGGAACTTTTACCGGCATTTGCCGGTGGTTTCTTGGGAGGAGGCTCGAGAGAGCTGGCTACGCTGACAGCGAGTGCCGGCCTGGGTTCGATTGTTGGTGGTTTAATTCTGACGCGTCAACAGGCCGATACTGAACGTCTGCTCAACTTGGTAGCAGGGGCGATCGCTGGTGCGGCCTTATTGATACTGGGTCTGTTTTTGGGCTCTGATTTGTACCGATTGGGAGCGTTGATCTTTGCTTTAAGTTTGGTCACGACGATTGCAGGCACCGGTTGCCAAACGATCATTCAGCTAAGCTTGCTAGAGAGTTATCGCGGACGGGTATTGAGTTTGTGGACACTACTTGCCATGGGGGCGCCGGCGCTGGGTTCTGCTTGTTTGGGTATGCTTACCGATATTTTTGGCTATACCGCTGTTTTTACTGTAACGGCTGGTGCCGGCTGGCTGATGCTTCTGCTGCTTTACTCTCGTCGCTCACGCCTGTCGGGGTCATGATCTGTTGGGTTGTCTCGAGGACCTTGCCAACCCGCTATTAGGGCCCTGGGCCAGTAGTACAACAAGCTGATCCAATATGTCCCAAGGGTTACCTTTTTCAAAACCTTTCACCGTCGCGTCAGCTTGAAAAGCCAGTTTTTGGAGGCGGGCAATGCCCCGGGCGTTTTGTCGTTCTGCGGCTCCTTGAACGAGGGCCATACGGCTGCGCCAAACACCTCGCTGATTCATGGCCCGAGACAAAGCCTGACCCTTGGCACAGTCGTCATGTAGAGAGGCGAGCAAGGTAATATCTCTGTTCAGAGGCCATAGCACCGCGGGCGGCTGGGTAGACTCAGCCTGCAAGCCCCGGAGTGTTCTAAGCGCCGCGACGGCATCGCCACTTAACGCTGTATCAGCCAGACCGAAGGTGCTGTAACGAGCGTTGGCAAGGACACTGCTTAATACCGTGTCCACAGTGACATGCTCTGATGTCACCAGTAACTTGAGCTTGTCGACCTCCTGAACCGCCGCCAGCAAATTTCCCTCAACACGCTCAGCAAGAAGCTGCACTGCATCGCGATCCGCGCGCAGCCCAGCGCTTTTCAGTCGCTGTTGCAAAAAGCCGGGAAGCTCGTGACGTCCCACGGGCCAGATTTGTACTGCCAACCCCTCCTGGTCGATCCGTGTGAACCACTTGGCACGTTGCGACTGTTTGTCAACTTTACCGGCAATGACCAGAAGAACATCCTCTGTATCAAGGGCGAGGTATTCCTGAAGTGCTTTGCTGCCCTCAGTTCCAGGTTTCCCAGATGGCAGTCTAATTTCAATGAGCTTGCGATCAGCAAATAGCGATAAGGCCCCTGCACTTTGCAGTAGCTGTTGCCAATCACCGGCCCCCGAAATCTCAATAATCTCGCGTTCGGTACAGCCGGCAGTTCTGGCGGCGGCACGGACGGTATCGGCACATTCTTCAACAATCAGTGTTTCATCACCGAAGACCAAATAGCATCGCTTTAACTCGCGATTGAGGTTCTGAGAAAGCTGCTCGGGCTTAATCGGCATTCAATTGCCGAGCCTATGAGTGATACGCCGAATAATCTGAGCCGCCAAATCTTCCCGCATTTCTTCGCGCAGCAGTCTAAGCTCCTCGGTCTTACCCACCACATTCAGCGGGTCGTTGAGAAACTGGCGCACCACCTGAGCATCGGTGTCCCTAACAAGTTCAATAGCGCCTTGGCTCAAATTCAAGCTAGCCATCATGGTGAGCTCTACTTCAGCGGCTCTCGCTTGAGCCGTTAAAGACAGATTGCGTTGTTGAAAACGCTCCGCCCCTAGCCGTAGAACTAGGCCTTCGGTGGTTTCTTCGCTAAGCACAGCGCCCTGTAGGCGTAATTGCTGGCGCAGCGCCGTGGTCAGTTCGCCACGTGGCTGACCACTGATTAGTACAACTTCAGTGCCGGCTAGAGATGGCGAGTTCACAGCTCCTGCGGTTCCTTTGAGTTGAAAACCACATCCCACTAAGAAAAAAGCGGATAGAAAAAAAAGGCCCGGAAAACCAAATTTTGACATTTTCATGGTTTGTACGCTTAGGACCATGGCCATCAATTCGCCACGACGTTCACGAGTTTTCCAGGCACGACGATGACCTTTCTTACAGTTTTATTTTCAATAAAACGCATCACGTTCTCCTCGGCCAAAGCTGTTGCTTCCAGCGTTTCCTTGTCTGCATCAACAGCAACGCTGAGTTTGGCCCGGACTTTGCCATTAACCTGAACCACAATCTCTAATTCATCTCTGCTCAGCGCGGCGGTATCCACCAGCGGCCATCGTGTCTGAATAATATCCTCGCCACACAACTCGCGCCATAAATGTTCGGTTACATGAGGCACGATGGGACACAGTAGCAATAGGGCCGCCTTTAATGCCTCCCGTTCCACGGCTAGGCCGTTGCTAGAGCCAGTATCTAACTTGCTGATCTCGTTACAGAGTTCCATGACAGCGGCGATCGCGGTGTTAAAGGTCTGTCTGCGACCGTAATCGTCATCGACCTTACCAATCGTTTCGTGGGTTTTTCGACGGAGCGCCTTCTGGGCTTTGTTGAGTTCGTTGACCTCAATATCGGGCACTGACCCATGGCTGATGTGTTCGGAAACCATGCGCCAGAGGCGTCGTAGGAAGCGGTTGGCACCCTCGACACCGGAGTCAGACCATTCGAGGCTTTGTTCTGGAGGCGCGGCGAACATACTGAACAGTCGCACCGTATCGGCACCATAACGGTCGATGAGTTCCTGCGGATCCACGGTGTTACCGCGGGATTTTGACATTTTGGTGCCGTCCTTTAGAACCATGCCCTGGGTAAGCAAGCGTCGAAACGGTTCATCAGAGGTCACTAAGCCTTCGTCGCGCAGTAGTTTGTGGAAAAACCGGGCGTACAAGAGGTGCAAGATGGCATGCTCAATACCCCCCACGTATTGGTCCACCTCGAGCCAGTAATTGGCTTCTTCGTCGAGCATGGCATTGTTATTACCCGCGGAGGCATAGCGCGCGTAGTACCAAGATGACTCCATAAAGGTGTCAAAAGTATCTGTTTCTCGTTCGGCTGGTTGGCCGCAGCGCGGACACTTGGTTTTAGTAAAGCTGTCCAAGTTGGTCAGGGGTGAGCCCACACCTTCTAGTGCTACCTCCGTGGGGAGTACGACAGGGAGGTCACCAGCAGGAACTGGCACCGAGCCACAGGCCTGGCAATTGATGACTGGAATAGGTGCGCCCCAGTAGCGCTGTCGCGATACGCCCCAGTCGCGAAGCCGAAAATTGACCGTACTTTCCCCTAAATCGCGCTCAGAGAGCCGCTCAACAATAGCGGCGAAGGCCTCTGCGAAATTAAGGGCATCAAATTCCCCGGAATTAATCAGACGGCCTTTTTCGGTGTAGGCCGAGCGTGCGATATCTGCTGGTTGTTCTTCGGTGCCCTCAATAACTTGAGTAATAGGCAGGCCATATTTACTCGCAAATTCCCAGTCACGCTGGTCGTGACCGGGAACCGACATGACGGCGCCCGATCCATAGCTCATCAGTACGAAATTGGCGACCCATAGAGGAAGCGGGTTGCCCGTCAGCGGGTGTGACACCGTGAGCCCCGTATCCATCCCTTGTTTTTCAAGAGTGGCCATGTCGGCCTCGGCGACTTTAATATGGCCAAGATCTTCGATAAACGCAGCCAATTCCGGGTTGTTGGCAGCAGCTTTGGCGGCAAGGGGATGTTGGGGGGCGACGGCAAGGTAGGTGACGCCCATCAGCGTGTCGGGCCGTGTGGTGTAGACCTCGAGTGCTTCACCGTCACCGTGCGGGAATCTTACGTTAGCGCCTTCGGAGCGTCCTATCCAATTGCGCTGCATTGCCACAACCTGTTCGGGCCACTGTGTCAGTGAATCGAGATCATCGAGGAGCTCTTGGGCATAGGCCGTGATACGAATAAACCACTGACTGATCGCTTTTCGTTCTACCGGGTTGTCGCAGCGCCAGCACTTGCCGTCGACGACCTGCTCATTGGCAAGAACTGTTTGGTCAGTTTCACACCAATTGACGTCGGCCTCTTTTTTGTAAGCTAAACCGCGTTCGAGTAGTCGAGTGAAAAACCATTGCTCCCAGCGGTAGTAATCGGGCTGGCAGGTGGTGACCTCGCGGCTCCAGTCGTACGCAAACCCCAATCGTGAGAGCTGACTGCGCATCTCCGCAATATTGTCCAGGGTCCAGTCAGCAGGGGGCACCTGATTGGCGATCGCAGCATTTTCAGCGGGTAGGCCAAAAGCATCCCAGCCCATTGGTTGGAGTACGTTTTTCCCCTGCATGCGCTGATACCGGGCAATAACGTCGGCTATGGTGTAGTTGCGGACGTGCCCCATATGCAGCTTGCCGCTGGGGTAGGGAAACATGGCCAAGCAGTAAAACTTTTCAAGCGTGCTGTCCGGTGAAGCCTTGTAGGTATTTTCGGTAGCCCATCGCGTCTGGGCATTGAGTTCGATTTGCTCGGGATTGTATTCCTGCTTCATTAGGGGCTCTATCTGCTTGCCCCACCGCATTAATGGGGACATTTGTTCTAAAAGATGAAGTGTACCAGTCTGAGCGAGAACTGGGGGTAGTCAACGTCGTCTACGGAGGCCTGTTGCAAAAATGAGTAGCCCACAAAAAGTAAGAGTTGGTGTACTTCCCAGCCACATGATGGGCGTTAAGCCTGTTTTTGGCTGTACCTCACCGGTAATGACGATTTCCTCAAATTGCGGTGCTGTGACCAATAACTCGCCCTTATGGTCAATAATTGCGGACACGCCATTATTGGTGCCCCTCAAAAGTGGTCTGCCGGTTTCTAGCGCGCGAAAGCGAGCCATTTGTAGGTGTTGCAAGGGCCCCATAGAGCGACCGAACCAACTGTCATTGCTGACGGTGATGAGTACCTCTGCGGTGCGCGCACCCGTCCAGACAAAATCTGGATAGACCACTTCATAACAGATAAAAGATGCCACGTTTAAGGTGCCCGTCGACAAGATAGGTGGCACATTTGGCCCGGGAATAAAGTTGGACATGGGCAAGTCAAAAAATTTGATCAAACCACGTAAGCTTTGCTCAAAGGGTACGTATTCGCCAAAAGGTACTAGCTTTTGTTTGCGGTATTCACCCGCCCCTAAACCCAGAGCAATAATGCTGTTGTAACGTCCGTTTTCGTCACGGGTGGGAATGCCGGTAATCAAGGTGGTCTCTGTTTCGTGGGCTATCGTAGAGATGTGATTCAGATAGTCGTCAACACGATCGCGGTAGGCAGGAAGTGCCGATTCAGGCCACAGCACGAGGTCAACATTTTTAAAATGGGGTAGTGAGTTGTCGGTATATTGCTGTTGGATTGTGGGAAAGTAGCGACGGTCCCATTTTTTTTCTAAAGAAATATTGGGTTGGTATAGGGCTGCAGTGATCGGCACTGTCGTGTTCTGAGTCCATGAAATAGCGTTCAGTGGTAGACCCATTAAGATTATGGTCACCCAGATGAGCGTCCCAGCCCATCCACGGCGAAGGGCATCGTCGCGATGGAGCGCCAGACAACCTATGGCGGCAGAGAATCCCACAATAACAAAGCTCAGACCGTAGACGCCGAGTACTGGCGCCCATCCAGCCGCTGGGGTATCGAGTGCAATGTATCCGACGTAAAGCCAGGGGAATCCGGTAAGAAGCCAGCTACGCAGCCATTCGAATAACACCCAAATCGCTGCGAAGAGCAGTGGGCTGGGCGTTTTCAGTTCACGGCTGCAGCGGCGATAAAACACCATTTGTAGCCCGGTTAAAATGGCCAGTCCAAGACAGAAAAGAGCCGTCAGGGCCCCGGCTAAGGGTGGCGGCGCCTGGCCATAAACGTTGATGCTCACATAAACCCAAGAGGCGCCTGCACCAAACAGGCCCACACCATAGAGCCAGCCGATGAGGAAGGCGGAGTGTTGCGATTGGTGATGCATAAGATACAGCAGCGCGGCGACACTGAGTAATGTCGAAGGCCAAGCTGACATGGGTGCCAAGCCTGGAACGAATAGGGCGCCGGCAATTATCGGAAATAAAACGCCTGCGAGAGCTACGCCCCTAGACGCCACGTGAATCAGTCGGCAGAGTCATTGGGTGGGGTGACGCGAAGGCTTAGCAGTCGGCGTTGGTCGGCGGTCACCACTTTAAACTCAAAGCGTTCGAGGTAGGTGGTCTCGCTGCGAGTGGGGACGTGACCAAAGGCGTTGACGACCAGGCCGCCTATGGTATCGAACTCTTCATCACTAAATGCAACACCAAAGTGCTCATTGAAATCCTCAATGGGTGTTTGAGCTTTTACGAAAAAATCAGTTGGGCTTATTTTTCGGATATCTAGGCCTTCATCAACGTCTGTTTCATCTTCAATTTCACCGACAATTTCTTCGAGTACATCCTCGATGGTCACCAGACCGGCAACACCTCCGTACTCATCGATCACAATCGCCATATGATTGCGGTTTTGGCGGAACTCTCGAAGTAATACATTGAGCCGCTTACTTTCGGGCACCATGACTGCGGGCCGCAAAAGGCCGCGCAGATCGAATTCCGGCTCGCGTTCTAATATTAGTGGCAAAAGGTCTTTGGCTAATAAAATGCCGACCACATTATCGAGGTTGTCATCAATAACGGGAAAACGTGAGTGAGCGGCATGAATAATTTGAGGCAGCGCTTCGTCGAGATCGGCATCGATTTTAATCACAGTCATCTGAGCCCGGGGGATCATAATATCCCTAACCTGCATATCGCTGACCGATAAGGCGCCTTCCATTATGGTTTTGGCGTCGTCATCAATTAACTCGTTATCAACGGCGAGTTCTAGAAGACCCTCCAGGTCAGCTCGATTTTGCGGTGTTCCAGAAAGAAACTGTGTTAGCCGCTCGACCCAAGACCGCTCATCATTTTCTGGGGTGTGAGTATCGTTCACGGTAGGTCAGCTCGCTGGATGTCATCGACGGGAAGGTAGGGATCAGAACAGCCAAACTGCTGCAAAATCTGGGTTTCAAGGGCTTCCATATCTTGGGCCGTATCGTCTGTCTCGTGGTCGTAGCCGAGTAAATGCAATACGCCATGCACAGTCAGGTGCGCCCAATGGCAAATCGGAGGCTTCCCTTGTTCTTGGGCTTCTTGCCAGACTAGGGGGCTGCATATGACGATGTCACCTAGCAGCTCGCAAGAGACCTCTGCTGGGATATCTGCCGGAAAAGACAGGACATTTGTGGGCCCGGACCGATTGCGAAAGCGCTGGTTTAGCTGCGTCATCTCGTCGGTGTTACTGATTCGAATACTCAGTTCAGGCTGCGCGGTTGGATCTGCGCCCAACATACTGCAGGTTGCATTGACCCAACGTTTGAAACTTTCGTCTTCAGGCGCTTCTATCGAGTCGTCGCGCTCAATGTGCAGCACGGGGGTCATTGTTCCCTGCGCTCCAGTTTGGGGCTTCTAGCCTCGAACTCGTCGTAGGCTGAAACGACTCGCTGCACCAAGGGGTGTCGCACGACGTCTTTATTGGCGAACCAAGTGAACGTTATGCCTTCGACCCCTTCCAGAACTTGGGTGGCATGGATAAGGCCCGATTGTTGACCCCGTGGTAGATCAATTTGTGTGGCGTCGCCAGTAATTACTGCAGTTGAACCAAAGCCAATGCGCGTTAGGAACATTTTCATCTGCTCGCGAGTGGTATTTTGCGCCTCGTCTAAAATAATAAAGGCATTGTTGAGAGTTCGTCCGCGCATAAAGGCAAGGGGAGCAACTTCAATAATATTGCGTTCTATGTATTTGGTGACTGTTTCAAACCCCAGCATTTCGTACAGCGCGTCGTAGAGCGGGCGAAGGTAGGGGTCTACCTTCTGGCTGAGGTCACCCGGCAGAAATCCCAGCCTTTCGCCGGCCTCTACTGCGGGCCGTACGAGTAAGATTCGACGTACTTGCTCGTCTAAGAGAGCCTGAACGGCGCAGGCAACACCCAAATAGGTTTTTCCTGTGCCCGCCGGGCCAATACCGAAGTTAATGTCGTAGCGCTGCAGTGCACGGACGTAGGCTTGTTGATTCTTGCCTCTGGGTTTAATGGATGTCCGTTTGGTTCGAATGACCGTAATGGGTTCGACATCGGTGCCCGGGTTTTGCTGTCGATGCTGCGCTAGGTGCTCGAGGTCAGCTTGCTGTAAATGCAGGTGAACACTTTCCGGGCTAATACCAATTCCCTGACCTGCTTCGCCGTACAGGGTCTCCAGGAGAGCGATTGTTATTGCGGCCGCATCGGCATTTCCTGAGACCGTGAACTGGTTGCTGCGATTACGGATAACCACGCCCAGCCGCTCTTCGAGTTGACGCAAATGTGCATCCAGCTGTCCGCACAGTGCGGCCAGATGACGGGCATCATTAGGTTCGAGGGTAATGCTGAGTTGTGAGGCCGCTTCCGATGTGCTGTCGGGTTCGGGGGCTGCGCTAATGGTATCCAACGCCTGTTTGTTCGCTCTTTTCGCAACTGGGAGAGAGAAGATACAGACCTTATTGGGGGAGTCAACCGCCTTTATTGTGTCAGGCCGGCGTTGCTAGCAACTGACCTCGCAGAGAGTTGGGCAAAGCTTCGACAATTTTAACGTCGGTGAAGTGCCCAATGAGCCGGCTGTCGTCACAGCTAAAATTGACCACGCGGTTATTCTCCGTTCGCCCAGCAAGCTGACCGGGATCTTTTTTAGACACCCCCGTGACTAAAATGCGCTGCTCGCTTCCTACCATGGCGATCCCAATGGCGGCGGCTTGTTGGGCGATCCTGCCCTGCAATATTTTTAAGCGCTGCTTTTTGGTTTCCATTGGGGTTTCATCCGCGAGATCAGCGGCAGGAGTGCCCGGGCGAGCGCTATAAATAAAGCTAAAGGAGTTGTCAAAACCAATGTCATCGATCAGCTTCATGGTGGCGGCAAAATCTTTGTCATCTTCACCGGGAAAACCAATGATAAAGTCAGACGATAATGAGATGTTCGGGCGGATTCGGCGCAGCGCTCGAATTTTGGCTTTGTATTCCAGTGCCGTATGGCCACGTTTCATGGCCATCAACGTTCGATCGGAGCCGCTTTGCACCGGTAGGTGCAAATGATCGACTAGGGCAGGTATATCTGCGTAGCACTGGATAAGTGCATCTGAAAACTCTACCGGGTGTGATGTTGTGTATCGAATGCGTTCTATGCCGGATACCAAGTTTACAAGGTGAAGGAGCTCGGCAAAGTCGACATTTTCCCCCAGATGATTGGGTCCTCTGTAGGCATTTACGTTTTGACCGAGCAGGTTGACCTCTTTCACGCCACCCCCAGCCAGCGATGCAATTTCGGCAATGATATCGTCTACTGGACGTGAAACTTCTTCTCCACGGGTGTAGGGCACAACGCAGAAAGTGCAGTATTTACTGCAACCCTCCATGATTGAGACGAAAGCGCTGGGGCCATCGACCCGGGGTTCTGGCAGTCGGTCAAATTTTTCGATCTCTGGGAAGCTGACGTCCACAACAACCGGGGTGCCGTCCCGTCGAGCTTCAATCATTTCGGGTAGCCGATGCAGGGTTTGGGGGCCAAAAATTAAATCGACAAATGGCGCCCGTTTGCTGATTTCTGCACCTTCTTGACTCGCGACGCAACCACCTACACCAATAATCAGGTCAGGCTTGGCCTGTTTGAGTGGTCTCCAGCGCCCCAGCTGGTGAAATACTTTTTCTTGAGCTTTTTCGCGAATTGAACAGGTGTTCAGCAACAGTACGTCAGCCTCTTCTACCCGATCGGTAAGGGCTAGCCCGTGACTTTCCCCCAGCAGATCAGCCATTCGAGCAGAATCGTACTCATTCATCTGGCAGCCATGGGTTTGTACAAACAGTTTTTTCTGGGGTGATGTTGTCAAAAAAGTGTTCTCATAGACGGTGGATACTGCAATCGGAACGGAGTATACCGTTATGAACCATCCTGTGCGCGAGAATCCACTGGCAGATAACGTCAGAAGTGGTACCATTCCCGCCCTTTTTTTCCTAACCGCGTTCTTTGCCCATGACAACTCAGCCCGTCTATAAGGTTATTTTCCAAAACGGAGGCCAGGTCTTCGAGGTTTTTGCTCGGCAAATATTCCAGAGTGACATGTGGGGCTTCATAGAAATTGAGGAATTAGTTTTCGGCGAGCGATCTGCGGTATTGGTTGACCCATCTGAAGAGAAATTAAAAAACGAGTTTGCTGGCGTGAAGCGCAGTTATATCCCGCTGCATTCGGTGATTCGTATCGATGAAGTCGAAAAAGAGGGCGCGGTTCGTGTGTCCGAGGCTTCCGCCACCGGCGCCAAAATCTCACATCTACCGTTCAACGGCATACCCTCGGTCCCCTCTGGGGGCGATGACTGACCCACCTTTAGGCCTTGAATTGCGGCCCGCTGACCACCACATCTTGGTAAACCAAGAATCAACACCAAGGAATGGGGCAGGCTCTAATGAGCAGCGAAGACGATCTAATTTCAGACAAGTCAGACGAAAGCACAGATGATGGCGTCCTTGAAGGCGTGTCGGCACACTATGAATTGGGCACCGAAGACGTCATTACGGCAGATCAGTCATCGGCTCCAGCCGTAGCGGATGACGTACTGCCCGAGACGTTAGTGCTGCTTCCATTGCCCGGGCGTCCTTTTTTCCCAGGCCAAGTTCAGCCCATCGGCTTGAACCCCGACCAATGGCAAAAAACACTGAACGCTATATCAGAGCAGGGAAAGGGTCTGCTGGGGTTGGCTTTTGTCGGTGATGCTAATCCTGTCGACGTGATGACCAATGATTTCCCCGACATGGGTTGCGTTGTGAGACTGCACAGCCCCCCGGGACAGTCGGACAATCCGGGACAATTTCTTGCTCAAGGCATCAAGCGGTTTCGAATTATTCGATGGTTGCGCGAAGATGGCCCTTTCATTGCGCAGGTTGAATATCCCCGCTCCAAAGGCGACCGCGACAGCGACGAAGTCAAAGCGTATGCAATGGCGATTATTGCCGCGATCAAAGAGTTGCTGCCACTCAATCCGCTCTACTCTCAAGAGCTTAAGCAGTATCTGGGTAAATTCAATCCGAATCAGCCCAGTCTGCTGGCAGACTTTGCTGCTGCGATGACGACCGCGTCGGGGGATCAGCTGCAAGGTATTTTGCAAACGCTGCCTCTTACGGCGCGTATGACTAAGGTGCTCGAATTGCTGCGGCGTGAGAAAGAGGTTGCCGAACTTCAAGGAGAAATCAGCCGAGAGGTAAACGATAAGGCCTCTGATAACCAGCGAGAGTTTTTTCTTAAAGAGCAGATGAAGGTTATCCAGCGAGAGCTGGGAATATCCAAGGACGATAGGACGTCGGATGCCGAAAAATTTGCCGAGCGTATGTTGACGCGAAATCCTCCAGAGCACGTTGCCAGTCGCTTTTCAGAGGAATTAGACAAGTTGAGGGTGCTCGAGTCAGGATCACCTGAATATGCCGTCACACGTAATTATCTTGATTGGGTCAGTGCAGTGCCCTGGGGCGTATTTTCAGACGATAACCTCAGTCTCGAACATGCTCGAGACGAGCTCAACCGCCATCATGACGGGCTTGGAGACGTTAAAGAACGGATTGTAGAGTTTTTAGCCGTGGGCAATTTTAAAGGCACGATTGATGGCTCCATCCTGTTGCTAGTCGGTCCTCCGGGGGTTGGTAAAACCAGTATTGGTAAGTCTGTCGCTGATGCCTTAGGCCGAAAATTTTTCCGGTTTAGTTTAGGCGGCATGCGAGATGAGGCAGAGATAAAGGGGCACCGCCGCACCTATATTGGTGCGCTGCCTGGTAAGTTGGTGCAGGCCCTGAAAGATGTCGACGTTGCGAATCCAGTGATTATGCTTGATGAGATCGATAAGGTGGGTCGCTCTTACAACGGCGATCCTGCTTCAGCACTTTTGGAAGTGTTGGACCCCGAGCAAAACAACGAGTTCATGGATCATTATCTCGATTTGCGTGTCGACCTGTCACGGGTTCTTTTTATTGCCACTGCTAACCAACTTGATTCGATCCCACCGGCGCTGCTAGATCGTATGGAGACCATTCGCCTTGCAGGTTATATCGCTGAGGAAAAATTAGCGATTGCGCGTAACCATCTGTGGCCAAAGTTGCTTAAACGGCATGGAGCTAAGCCGTCACAAGTGAGAATTAATGATGCTGCACTTCGTCTTGTAATTGACGGCTACTGTCGGGAAGCGGGAGTGCGACAGTTAGAAAAGCAGTTGGCGGCGCTGATAAGAAAATCTATCGTCCAGATTGTTGACAGCGATACCTCCCGTATACGGCTGGGTAAAAAAGATATTGCAGATTTACTGGGGCAGCCTCGCTATCGCAGTGAGCGCCCGCTGCGTGGAAAGGGGGTGGTAACAGGGCTCGCTTGGACTGCGCAAGGCGGCGTCACCCTCGCCATCGAATCTAGCAGAGTTCACACGTTGCATCGTGGTTTGAAGCTCACGGGCCAGCTGGGTGAAGTGATGAAGGAAAGTGCCGAGATAGCCTACAGTTATATTGTTGCCCAGTTAAATAACTTTGGTTGTCACGAAGATTTCTTTGACACCTCACTGGTTCATTTACACGTGCCAGAAGGGGCGACACCAAAAGATGGTCCCAGTGCCGGCATTACCATGGCGACAGCACTACTATCCCTTGCGCGAAGTCAGCGTATAAAACGCCCGCTGGCGATGACCGGCGAGCTAACATTAACCGGACGCGTGCTGCCCGTCGGGGGCATCAGAGAAAAGATTGTTGCGGCTCGCAGGGCTCAAATCCCCGAGGTGCTATTACCCTTCGCTAATCGCGGGGACTACGACGAGCTGCCCGATCATTTAACGGCGGATATGACCGTGCACTTTGTGCGAAGTTTTGATGAGGTTTTTGAAATCGTATTTGGTGGAACGGCAGCTAAACGGCCTCTCCATTAACCGGAGGGTCTCAGGGCGCGTCCGCAGTAAGAATTGCTCGGACAGGTGCGGCGTGGCCCTCTGCCGTAAGAGTTGCATTTTCGCTGTCTAGAAATTGCTCCAGTGAGTGGAAAGTCATCCACGGTGTGCTCCGCTGTTCGTTGGTGGATGTGGTATTGACATCAACTATCTGAGCATTTTTGAAGCCTACTTTTTCAAGCCACCCGCGAAGCGTCACGGGGCTGGGCAGACACCAAACGTTGCCCATTCTGGCGTAACGATTTGGGGGGATGAAAACGGTGTTGGGGCCGCCGTCAACAACCAGTGTCTCTAATATCAATTGGCCGTCACTGCGCAGCGCATCTCTGAGTTCGATCAGGTGATCCAGCGGTGATCGACGGTGGTAAAGAACTCCCATTGAAAAAACCGTATCGAAAGCGCCAAGTTTTGGAGGGAGTTGCTCAAGTGTGATGGGCAAAACATGTATGTCTGGCTGGCCTAAGTAATGTTGTATTGCCCTAAATTGAAAGTTGAATAATGGGCTGGGATCGATGCCGATCACCTCGTTTGCGCCAGCCCCCAGCATTCGCCAGCTGTGGTATCCACTGCCACAACCGACATCTAAGACCCGACGCTGAGAAAGGTCATGCAGCGCGCCCTCAAGCCGGCCCCACTTCCAGTCGGAGCGCCATTCGGTATCAAGGTGTAGATCAAAAAGTTGGAAGGGGCCTTTGCGCCAAGGGTGCAGACCTTGTAAGGCCGCGACAAGCTGTTTGCGCTCACTGTCGGTGATGGATCCGGTGCAACCTACTCGGTCACTGGAAAGATTGATGGTGTCGGCGGAAATTTTTGGCAGTGATAAGAAGGCGTCATGCCAACGTGGAATATCGCCGTAGCGCGCGCTAGAGAAGCCCTGCGCCAGCTGGCGTGGTAGTTCTGTCAGCCACGGCTCAAGCGGTGTATCCCTCCAGCGCTCCTGCAGGCGCATTAGGTCTTGCGCTACAATTTCATCCATCTGTGTATCCTTAAAAATAAAGACAAGCTTAAACCTTGATCGCATTTTACGATGTTAAAGCACACGGTAATTTCTATCATTAAGCCGAATCTGGGACGGCCTGCTACTACGACAGTGTGGTGGGTAGCCGTCACGTATCGCTGTGTGGGGTTGTTAATATGTGTGAATAGAAAAACTGCAAAATAGCGGCCTTATTTTAGGCGTATCAGTGCGAAAAACGCCATAAAACTCCTCGCAAAGATGGCGCCGTTTTCATTTTACGTGCTCCAAGAACGTCAACCGATGATCGTCAGTGGTTGGCAGTGAGGTTGCTGCTGATTCATAATTCAGTTTCGATCGCCAACCGACCTCGGGAAATAGTCATGTTTGAAGAATTACCCATATTGCCTCCAGATTCCATACTCGGCCTGGCTGCAGAATGTCGCGCTGATCCGAATCCCGATAAAGTCGATCTTACGATTGGAATTTATATGGATGAGTCAGGCAACTGCCCCGTTTTTAATGCGGTTCGATTGGCTCAGCATCAGCTGGTAGATGAGGAGCAGACGAAGTCTTACATACCCCCTCAGGGTGACCCCAATTTTATAAACGGCCTAGTTGAACTTGTTGTCGGGGCCAATGCCCTGACGGTCCGAGCCGGGTGTGTTGGCGCGGTTCAGGCTCCCGGTGGCTGTGGTGCCGTTCGCCTAGGGGCCGAAGTCCTCAAAGCCTCGGGCACCCAGGGTAAAGTTTGGGTGAGCGATCCGACGTGGCCGGTGCACATTCCATTGATTACAAGTGCTGGGTTGGAGCTGAGCCAGTATCGATACTACGACCCGGAGACACATGGCGTAGATTTTTCTGCCATGACCCAAGATCTGGCGGCTGCAGGATCGGACGACATTGTTTTGCTTCATGGTTGTTGTCACAACCCAAGTGGTGCTGATTTGACGCCTGAGCAATGGCGTGAAATTGCTAGTATGGCCGCGAAACAGGGTTTTACGCCGATGGTCGATTTGGCCTATCAGGGATTTGGGGAAGGTCTTGAGGCAGATGTTTATGGGCTGCGAACTCTGATCGAACAGGTTCCAGAGGTGGTGATTGCCGCTTCACTGTCCAAGAACATGGGTTTATATCGCGAGCGTACGGGTTTGGCGATTTTTGTGGGTCCCGAGACTCGGACTGCAGAGGCAACGGTGAGTCAAGCCAAGGCTGCAGCTAGGCGCATTTACTCTATGCCTCCAGCCCATGGTGCACTGTTGGCAGGGCGCGTTTTGGGTGATCCTGTTTTGCGCGCTGACTGGGAGGCTGAGTTGACCGCAATGTGTGCACGCATCAACGGGCTGCGTTCCGAGTTTCAACGCCGGCTTGAAGATGCGACGGGACGAGATTTTGGCTTCATCGCGAAAGAAAAAGGGATGTTTTCTTTCCTGGGCCTAACAGAGGAGCAAGCTCGTGACGTTAGATCCGAGCGAGGTCTTTATATGTTGAACTCCTCACGAATTAACATCGCCAGTCTGAATGCTAAAAATATGGATCGCGTGGTCGCTGCGGTGACCTCAGTACTTTAAGCGGCCTCTAGTCCTCCAATTCTGACCAGCGCTCAATGGCACGCTCAAGATCACTGTTGAGTTGTTCAAGATCATCCAGTTGCTTGCGAACAAGGTCAGCAGGCTGTTGGTAAAAATCAGGCGACGCAATTTGCAGTTCTCGCTGAGTCTGCTGTTCCTCCAAGCCCTCTATGAGGGCAGGGAGGGACTCTAATTCACGCTGCTCTTTGTAGCTGAGTTTTTTTCTGGGTTTGGCTTGGATCATCGCATCGTCAATGATGGCAATTTTTTTAGATGTTGATGTTGGGCCTCCATCGACTGCCTCTGCCACCAGGCGGCCACCTCGTGACTCCCAATCGCTGTAGCCACCCGCTTGCTCTTCGATCGAGCCGTCTTCCCCCATAACGAGCAAACTGGTGACAACGCTATCCATAAAGTCGCGATCGTGGCTGACTAACAAAAGGGTGCCCTTAAAGTCTGCCAAAATTTCTTCTAACAGCTCGAGGGTTTCTATATCTAAATCATTGGTGGGTTCGTCAAGTACAAGTAGGTTTGCAGGGCGAGTAAACAGCCTCGCGAGAATGGCTCGGTTACGCTCGCCCCCCGAAAGCGCCTTTACCGGGGTGCGCACACGCTCGGGTGTAAAAAGAAAGTCACCAAGATAACTGATGGCGTGTCGCCTTCGGCCATTGATCTCAATAAACTCCTGGCCACCGCAAATGTTATCAATCAGGTTTGCCTCGGGATCGAGCTGGCCCCTCAATTGATCAGAATAGGCCACCTCAAGGCGCGTGCCGACCTGAACATCGCCACTTTCAGGTTGGAGCTCGCCTAATAGGAGCTTTACGAGTGTCGTTTTACCAATGCCGTTGCGGCCTACGATACCAACGCGGTCGCCGCGTTGAATGATGGTCGAAAATCGATCAACAATAGGTCTAGAGGCCCAAGAGAAACTCACGTCCTTGAGCTCGGTTACCAGTTTTCCTGAGGCTCGTGCATCTTCCACGCCAAAGCTCGCAGTTCCTTGCCTTTCTCTGCGCTGGGAGCGCTCCTCGCGCAGCGCTTCCAATGCGCGCACGCGCCCTTCGTTACGCGTGCGCCGGGCCTTAATGCCTTGACGAATCCATACCTCCTCCTCAGCCAATTTTTTATCAAACAGAGCGTTGGCTCTAGCTTCGGAGGCGAGTTCTTGCTCTCTGAATTGCAGAAAACCCCTGTAATCGCCTTGCCACAAAGACATATGACCGCGCTCTAACTCGGCCATGCTGGTCACGCAGTTTTGCAAAAACCGTCGGTCATGGCTGATGACAACCAATGCCCCCCTAAAGGTTTTTAGGTGGCCCTCTAGCCACTCGATAGTGGGTATATCGAGGTGGTTTGTCGGCTCGTCGAGCAACAGTATGTCCGGCTGGGTCACCAGTGCTCTTGCTAGCGATACCCTGCGACGCCAACCGCCAGAGAGTGCCGCCATCGACGTGTCCGTGGGCAGGCCCAGCTGTGAAATGACTGTTTCAACACGTTGCTGCAGCTGCCAACCATCTTCGGCCTCCAAAGCCTGTTGAATGTTGGCCAATTCATCCATATCGGCTTCTGATCCAGAGGCAATGATTTGGTGATACCGAGCCAATAGTCGACCAGCGGCTTCTAGGCCTCCGGCAACAACGTCATAAACGGTCACGTCTTCACCGTCAGGTAATTCCTGCTCAAGGCGTGCTAATCGTGCCCCGGGTTTTAGCCACCGTTCTCCAGCATCGGGCTTCAGCTCTCCCGCTAAAATTTTAAACAGCGTCGTTTTTCCCGCCCCGTTACGGCCCAACAGGCCAACCCGTTGGCCTGAATCCAAGTTTAGGCTTACTCGATCAAGGATGACATGAGTGCCAAAGTGAAGTTCAACCTCGTCTAAGCGCAAGAGGGGCATAGTCGTGTTCCAAATTTAGGGGCGGGCAGTGTACGCCATCCCATTCCAGTCTCCGAATCGGTTAAAATGGCGCGCTAGACAAGGAGAAATTTGTGTACCCACATGTTACTGACTTCAACGATCGGTGGATCGCTCGCTGGCTAACTGTCTGCGCCGTCGTTATTTTTGGAATGATCCTCTTAGGCGGCGTCACACGCCTGACCGACTCAGGTCTGTCTATGGTGGAGTGGCAGCCAATTATGGGCGCGATCCCGCCATTAAGTGCGGCGGATTGGGAAGTGGCTTTTGCAAAATATCAGCAATACCCCGAGTTCCAGAAAATTAATTACGGGATGGATTTGGCAGGGTTTAAGGTTATTTTTCTCTATGAATATTTGCACCGTGTACTCGGCCGCTTGATCGGATTGCTGTACCTGTTTCCCATGGTGTTTTTTATGGCTAGAGGGATGGTGCGGCGCCCGCTAGTACCGAAATTGCTCGTGTTATTTGTACTCGGAGGCTGCCAGGGTTTGCTTGGCTGGTACATGGTAAAGAGTGGGCTGGTCGACCGGCCAGATGTTTCACAGTATCGATTGACAGCGCATTTGGGCCTCGCGGTGCTTGTGTACGGTTACATGGTCTGGCTGATTATCCAGATTACTTCGCCACATCGCCGCTTACCAAAGCATCCGCCTGTGAGAATCATGGGTCTCGCGGCCTTGGTCTATCTCATGATACTCAGCGGGGGTTTCGTTGCAGGCACTGATGCGGGGGTAAGTTATCCAACTTGGCCGCTAATGGGTGAGCACTTTATTCCACCGTCGATCTACGCTCAGGGTTGGGTTTCGGCATTTGAGCAGGTCACGACGATCCAATTCAACCACCGAATGTTTGCTTATGCCCTTGCACTGTTTGTCGCTGCTATAGCTCTCGTTAATCTCCGTGCCAGCGCAGATTCGAGGGTTAAGTGGGGGGCAGGTGCCATGGCTGTTGCGCTCGTTTGTCAGGTAACGCTGGGTATTTCCACGTTGCTGACCCACGTGGCCGTGCCTGTAGCGGCGGCACACCAAGGAGGTGCTGTTGTCTTGCTGACCGCAGTTTTGTTCTTTTCCCACGCTCGTTTAACCGAACGTTCGCGTTTATAGGGGTCCCACTTAAAAGTAAGCCCAAATTTGAAAACACCTGCTTTGAGTTTACTAGCGCGTTGCATCGAGGAGATGTAGTGACATACCCTGTCGCAATTGATCATTTTAAGTCGCTGCCAAGCTGAGTGGGGTTTCATGGGAATTGCCGAAGACGACGTGCTGCTGGCATGTCTGGTCATCGTGGCTAGGCACCACGGACTCCCGGCTACCCCTGATTCCCTTAGCGCCGGTCTTCCCTCAACTGAGGGAGGCATTAACGCGAGTCTGCTACAGCGGGCCGCCCGTAGGGTTGGGTTACACAGCCGACTGAAAAAGCTTTCACTTGAAAGCATTCCTGCCAGTGTTTGCCCCGCCATCCTCCTTTTAGAGAACGGTGACGCTTGCGTTTATCTGGGCCAAAACAACGCGGGCAGTGCTGATGTTATATACCCTCGGCTAGTAAACGCGCCCGTTGAGGAGGCTTTTGACACATTAGAAGCAAAGTTTACAGGCTTTGCTTTACTGGCACGCCCCAAATTTTATTTCGATAGCCGGGTGGATTCCAGTGACTTGAAGCGTGAGGGCCATTGGTTTTGGTCTGCGATCCGAGGAAATATCCCGGTTTATAAGGACGTTCTTGTCGCGGCGTTTTTTATCAATTTGTTTGCGTTGGCCGTTCCGATTTTTATGATGAATGTTTACGATCGTGTCGTACCTAATGCGGCTTTCGATACGCTGTGGGTGCTTTCGACCGGTGTTGTTCTTGTTCTTGTTGCAGATATGGTGCTCAAGTCGATGCGAGGTCATTTTTTGGATCTTGCCAGTCGGAGAGTTGATGTCGACTTGTCTGCCAAAATTATGGAACGTACTTTGGGGATGCGATTGGAGCATCGTCCGGCTTCGGTGGGCTCCTTTGCAGTCAATCTCAGGTCTTTTGAGACACTCAGAGATTTCATTACGTCGACAACGATTACAACAGTTATTGATTTGCCGTTTTCGGTACTATTTTTAGCGGTTATTGCGTGGATAGGCTGGCCGCTACTCGTACCTGTGTTTTTGGGAATACTGGCGATATTGACGTACGCCCTAGTCTCTAGCAAAAAGTTGAAGCGGCTGACGGAAACCACCTATCAGGCGGGTGCCCAGCGTAATGCCACGCTCATAGAATCCTTGACCGGTTTAGATACGTTGAAGGCGTTGGGGGCTGAATCGGTGATGCAGCGCAAGTGGGAGGATACAACACGCTTTCTCGCAGGTGTTGGGGTCGACCTCAGGTTGGCGACACTGTCAGTCACACACTTCACAATGTTCGCGCAGCAGCTTGTGACCGTTGGGGTAATCATCGTCGGCGTATTCCTTATCTCCGAGGGCCAGCTGACCATGGGGGGCCTAATTGCCGGGTCGATGCTCTCGCGCCGATCAATGCAGCCTTTCGGCCAGATTGCTGGCCTTATCACTCAAGCACACAACGCGCGGATGGCTTTAGATACACTCAACGGCTTATTTGAAACACCGACCGAGCGGCGCGAAGGCGGTGCTTTTGTCTCTCGAGATAATTTTCGAGGTGATGTCACCTTTAAAAATGTGTCTTTTGCTTATCCGGGTAGTGAGACGGCGTCTGTTGCAGGAGTCTCTTTCAGTGTCAAGGCGGGGGAGCATGTTGCGATAGTGGGACGAGTGGGGTCGGGAAAATCAACGCTAACAAAGCTCGCTATGGGGCTTTATGAGCCGACCGAGGGCGCTGTACTTATTGATGGCATTGATTTGCGACAGCTCGACCCGGGTGAGTACCGTAAGGCTGTTGGCTACGTACCGCAGGATGTCACACTATTTCACGGAACATTACGGGAAAATATGACGCTTGCGCATCGAGGTGTCGAAGACGATGCGCTGGTGCGAGCGGCTGAGCGTGCTGCACTGATTGATTTTGTGAACCGACACCCGCGGGGTTTCGATATGCCCATCAGCGAGCGGGGTGACTCGGTTTCGGGAGGCCAGCGTCGTTGTATAGCGCTTGCGCGCAGCTTGGTGCACACCCCTGGAATATTGTTCTTTGACGAGCCCACGGGCTCAATGGACAACTCTACTGAGGCGACCATAAAAAAAGAACTCGAAAACTATTTGCCAGGTAGAACGCTATTACTCGTGACACACAGAAATTCACTGTTAGAGCTGGTTGATCGAATTATCGTGGTCGATGGCGGCAGGATTGTCGCAGATGGCGCAAAAGATGGGGTGTTGGCTGCATTGAAGCAGGGCAAGATAGGGCGAGCACGGTAATGGCTATTTGGATTCTACGGCCCCAGGAGAAAGAGCAAGGCACAGGGCCCATGGAGCACGGTACCCGGCTGTACTTGCCCATCCCTAAAAACACCGTCAACTTATGTAATGTCGGCGATCCCGAGATTATGCGTAGTACCCTCGAAGGGTTATTTCCGAATTACGATGATCAGGCACTAGCCTCTGAGGTTCAGGTAGCTTGGGCCTTTACCCACTGGCTGTCGGTAGAAGACACCGTAATTGTCGCGAGTCGTGATCCTGATGACCCGATTTCTGTTGCCCGTATCGAATCACGCTGCCAATACGAGTCCGAGGATGCTACATCGTCGCATTATTGCGAGGTGCAATGGATCGCAAAACATATTGACCGATCGATTATTCACTCAGAAGTGGCGAGTGTTTTTCTAGCGGGAGGAGAATTTTTTCAACTTCGACGAGAGGCCGATCTCGCCCATGTCGAAGTTATCAGTTTGAACGGTTGGGAAGCTTTGCCGACGCATTTGCACTACGCGGGTCGAATTTCGGCTAACAAGCCTCTGGCGGGTTCATTTGAAAATTCCAAGTCTCATCAGGAAACGGTTTGGGATTTAATGGCGGAAGAGGCAATATTAGATCAAGAGCCCCTCAAGACTCGGCGTCTACTTTATGCCATAGCACTATCGGTTGTGGTATTGATTGTTTGGGCGACTTTTGCAGAAGTCGATATCGTGACGCGAGGGCAAGGCAAGGTCATACCCAGTCGGCAGGTTCAGATTTTGGGGTCTCAGGATGGCGGAGTTATTACTGAAATCTTGGTGCGAGAGGGTGATCTCGTGCAGCAAGGAGAGCTGCTTCTCAAGCTAGATCAGACCCGTTCTCAGTCAAGCCTCGGAGAAAATATGGCCGAACGATCAGGCCTTATTGTTCGGGCGGCGCGTTTGCGGGCAATGGCAGACGGCCAACCTTTTGAGCCTACACCGGGGATGCTTGCTGAGACCCCCGATATTGTTTTTCAGGAAAAGCAGCTGTATGACAGCAGGCTCGAAGAGCTGGAAGTCCAGAAAGGTATTGCTAGACAGCAGCTCAAGCAACGTCGCGAGGAGCTTCGCGAGCTAGGGATTCGTCGAGGGCAGCTGGGCCGGGAGTCAGAGTTAGCCACTGAAGAGCTTTCCAGAACGACCCCTATGATCAAATCCGGTGCTGTCTCTCCGGTGGAGGTGCTGCGACTACAGCGTGAGGTCAATAAAGCTGAAGGTGAGCTGAAGCAAACTCGAGCTCAGCTATCTCGCATCAGTGCATCTATTTCAGAGGCAGAAGGTAAGCTCGCCGGCGTAGATTTGGAATTTTCAAACGGGGTTCGTGAGCAGCTTGCAGACACCGTGAACCGAATAAACGCGCTAACAGAAGCTGGCGCAGGGCTTTCTGACAGGGTGCGGCAGACCAATCTATTGTCTCCCGTTACGGGCACCATTAAGCAGCTCTTTTACAATACGGTTGGGGGCATCGTACTGCCTGGACGCGATATTGTTGAGTTGATACCAGCCGATGACTCGCTTCTGGTTGAAGTTCGTGTGCGACCTCAGGATATTGCTTTTATGGCGCCAGGGCAGATCGCCAATGTGAAAGTGACAGCTTATGATTTCGTTGTTTATGGTGGCTTGGAAGGCAAAGTTGAGCAGATCGGTGCTGACACGGTTTTGGATGAAGAGGGCAACGCGTTTTATGAGGTTGCGGTACGCACAACCACGGTTGCTTTCGGTAAGGACCAACCCATCATTCCTGGTATGACAGTGGAGGTTGATATTCTTACGGGGAAGAAGACCATCATGGCATATTTGATGAAGCCAGTTCTGAGGGCGCAACAAAGGTCGTTGTCCGAGCGTTGAAACACGTGTTCATTAGCGCTAGCACAATGCCATCTCAACGGTGGTACCGAGCATTTTCTGATTTAGCACTCTATAGTTCTGCCAAGGCCTACAGGGTGCAGGTTCATTATCGCGCGGACTTTTGTTGGTTAGATAGCTTTAGTCTAAGCCCTTCTGCATTGTTAAAAGCTGTGGGGGAGTTGGCGAAACAGCAGGCGCCGGTTGTTGTACTGAGCGCAAGTCCTAGCGAATCAGAGGCCTTTAGCGTTCTAGCGGCAGGTGCGAGGGGTTACTGCCATGTGGAATCAGTGCCCGAGCAGCTGGTTGACGTGGCTCAAGCTGTTTGCGCGGGGGGGTACTGGGTTCCACCTGCTCTGGTTCAGAGACTCGCTTCAGCGGCTTTATCAGTGGCTACCGTGCAACATCTGGAGGTGCCAGAGGGTTTTGAGCAACTCACTGAGCGTGAGTATCAAGTGGCTATGGCAGTTGGCAAAGGCCTAAATAATAAAGAAATTGCGTCGCAGCTTGGGTTAGGTGAGCGCACGATCAAAGCTCACCTGACGACAACATTTGAAAAGCTTCATGTTAGAGATCGGGTACAGCTGGCACTTATTGTTAACCGATTACCCCTGCACTAATGCGGGTTTATGGTGGGTGGGCGCTGCTCCAGCACACAGGTTCCACGCTAAGAGGGCCTCGGTAGCGATGTCTTTGACGCTTCTCTAGTTATGGTTAGTACCCACTTTATTGTCTTTTTGTCGGTTGTCCCGCCCCTGAAACAGTAATAAAAGCCTCAAAAAAACCTCGCGGTCTTTCCCTTTTGTCCATGGTGCAAGCGTTGGCTATCGCTAATGATAAGCGTTGAATGGATTAAGTTAAGTGTGAAGGCAGCTCTCATGGCGCAATTTATTGGCACAATCTCAAAACTCACCGGTGCGGTCTTAGCGCGAGCGGAAGACGGCAGCACACGCACGCTCAAACTTGGTGACGACGTTTTTGAGGGCGAAGTTTTAGTCACGGGTGAGGGAGCGCTCGTCGAGGTTATGTTTCATGATGCTCCGCCCATTGTGCTGCCGGGTAGCCG
>JAQXAF010000032.1 GCA_029253085.1 Luminiphilus sp.
AGGTGTAACCACCACGCTCTATTGCTTTGATGCACTCCACTGCACGGTATTGGTGAGGCAGTGTCTGGCGTGAAAAGATGAGCGCGGCTGGCCCGGCGTCGCGCATTACCGCCATTTTCCAAGCGACGGCGGACTCTACCGTATCGCAGGGGCGCCAGGTCTCGAGATTGGGTGTGCTGCGAAGTGCTGTGAGCTGCTCAACCGGTTGATGGGTTGGCCCATCCTCGCCGAGACCTATCGAGTCATGGGTGTACACAAAGATTACGCGTTGACGCATAAGTGCCGCCATGCGCACAGCATTTCTAGCGTATTCCATGAAGATTAGGAACGTGGCGCCGTAGGGGATGAAGCCCTTATGCAAGGCAATACCGTTCATCATGGCCGACATCGCGAATTCCCGGACACCGTAGTAAACGTAATTACCTGAGGCGTCGGCTGCTGTGACGCCTTTGGAGCCTTGCCACAGAGTTAAGTTAGAGCCAGCAAGGTCTGCTGAGCCACCTAACATCTCAGGTAGCATGGGCCCGAGGGTGTTTAGGGTTTGTTGGGAGGCTTTCCGTGAGGCCATGTCAGCGCCAGTTTCGGCACACAGGGCAATGTAATTATCGATTTTTGTTTCAAACTCTTCTGGAATAGCACCCTGTAACCTTCGTGCCAGTTCTTGGGCTTGTTCGGGTGCCGCGTTTGTGAAGTCTGCAAATCTCGACTGCCAGTCTTGCTCTTGCTCGGCACCTCGCACCCGAGCACTCCAGCCCGCATAGATGGCCTCGGGAATTTCAAAAGGTCCGTGCTCCCAGCCCAAGGCAGCCCGCGTGGCGGCAATCTCATCGGCACCCAGTGGAGCACCGTGGCAGGATTCTGTGCCCTGCTTATTCGGCGCACCTTTACCAATGATGGTGCGGCAGCAAATGAGTGTTGGTTTTTCTCCATCTTGAAGTGCGAGTTCGATCGCAGCGCTTATGCTGGCGTGGTCGTGACCATCGACGTTTGGAATGACCTGCCAGCCATAACTCTCGAAGCGCTTGGTCGTATCGTCGGTGAACCAGCCGGTAACTTCGCCGTCAATGGAAATCCCATTATCGTCATAAAACGCGACAAGCTTGCCCAGCCCAAGTGTTCCCGCCAGTGAGCAAGCTTCGTGGGAGATGCCTTCCATCAGGCAACCATCCCCTAGAAAGGCCCAGGTTCGGTGATCAACCAGCTGATGTGTTTCTGTATTGAATTGGGCGGCGAGGGTTTTTTCAGCAAGTGCCATCCCAACGGCGTTTGCCAATCCCTGGCCTAAAGGTCCGGTTGTGGTTTCCACGCCGGGCGCATAACCGTATTCGGGGTGGCCGGCGGTTTTGGCATGAAACTGCCGGAAATTTTTTAGATCTTCGATAGTTAGGTCGTACCCCGAGAGGTGGAGCAAGCTGTAGAGCAGCATGGAGCCATGGCCATTAGAGAGTACAAAGCGATCACGGTCGGGCCAGTCGGGATTGTTCGGGTTGTGTTTCAGATAGTCGTTCCAGAGGACTTCTGCGATGTCTGCCATACCCATCGGGGCACCGGGGTGACCACTATTGGCCGCTTGCACGGCATCCATACTTAACGCCCTGATGGCATTGGCGAGTTGCGAGCGTGACGTCATAGTGGCTCCGAGGGGCTAACGAAGGGGGAAACGACTATTGTCGGTGATGGAACGTCCCCGGGCAAATGAAACTCGATCACATCATGACGTAATTACTGATTTACACGTATTATCCCCCCTCGACTCCCGCGGGAAAGCGGCTATGACAGATGCTTACATCAAACGAATCCTAAATGCGCGGGTTTATGACGTCGCCAATGAAACGCCTTTGAGCGATGCGCCCCTGATGTCGCGGCGTTTAGGCAACCAAATATTTCTAAAGCGAGAAGATCTACAGCCGGTCTTTTCGTTCAAATTGCGTGGCGCCTATAACAAGATGGTTAACCTTGATGAGCCCTCTCGCCGGCGGGGGGTGGTTGCCGCTTCTGCCGGAAACCACGCCCAAGGGGTGGCCTTAGCTGCACAGAAGCTGTCGGTCAAAGCCAAAATAGTGATGCCGGTGACCACCCCAGCTATTAAGGTGGATGCGGTTCGAAATTATGGCGCTTCGGTCATATTGCACGGCGACACCTTCGATGAGGCCGCGCAACTCGCGGCCGAAATTGTCGAAGCTGAGGGTATGACTTTCCTTCACCCTTTTGATGACCCAGATGTCATTGCAGGCCAGGGTACCGTTGCTGTGGAGTTAACGCGTCAGGCCCCGGCTCCCCTTGATTACGTCTTTGTTTGCGTGGGTGGCGGCGGGTTAATTGCGGGCATGGCGACATACTTGCGGTATGTCTGGCCAAAGACCCAAATTATTGGTGTTGAACCTGAGGATGCTGCCTGCGTTCGTGCTGCTCTTGATAAGGGGCGACGCGTTCGGTTGCGAGAAGTCGGCTTGTTTGCCGATGGCTGCGCTGTTGCACAGGTCGGCAAGGAAACTTTGCGCCTGATAAAAAGCCACGTCAGCGATGTCATTACAGTGACTACTGACGAGATATGCGCAGGGGTCAAGGATATCTTCGAGGATACCCGGGCTATCGCTGAACCCGCTGGAGCATTAGCTGTCGCGGGCATGAAGAAATATACAGAGCAGCATGGACTTCAGGGTGCCACGATGGCGGCCACGGTGAGCGGCGCCAACACGAACTTTGACCGTCTGCGCTACATTTCTGAACGCACTGAAATAGGAGAGCGAAGAGAGGCTGTTATTTCGGTCACCATTCCTGAGCGCGCAGGTGCGTTTCGACGATTCTGTAATGAATTGGGCAAGCGAAATATCACCGAGTTCAACTATCGTTACGTTGACGATCGCATGGCACAAGTTTTTGTCGGCTTGTCAGTCACTCCAAACACCACAGACCTGCAACAGCTGACCCTAAAGCTTGAGAAAAAAGGGTACTCGATCGACAACTTAACGGACAATGAAACCGCTAAGCTTCATGTCAGACATATGGTGGGTGGGCAGGCGCCTTGTATTGGGGGTAGTGAATGTGTGTTCAGAGTCCAATTTCCCGAACGTCCGGGAGCTTTGCTCAAATTTCTAAATGCCCTCGGTAATGATTTTGATATCTCTCTCTTTCATTATCGCAACCATGGCGCAGCCTACGGCAGAATTCTGGTCGGGTTTAGGCTGGCGGATGGTCGTCGTTCTGCCCTGTTAAAGGTATTAGCGGATGTGGGTTACCCCCATTGGGAAGAAACCAACAATCCGGCATATGAGACTTACCTCAAGCCCAAAACACCGCACGGCGATTAATTTTGTGAAATATTGACAAAATATTTCTAAGGGCGCATTGTGCAGGCTAAGTTGTGACACGCGTCACCTTTTTGCCGGCGCGAGTTCACTGAAAGTTATTTTTCTAAGGGCGCAAATGCGATGGGTCACAAAAAACCCGATATTTTAGTGATTATTGCCCTAGTCGTGGTGTTGGGAGCTGCGACTGGATCCTTGATAACCGACGCCGCCCCCGACACGGGCATGGCTCCCCAACAAGCGGGAATTCTCGTACAGTAATTTCGGTGCCTAGGGCATTTTAGAAAATTTCAAAACCTGCGCCTGACAGGAACCCTTGCATCCGCACATCGTGCTGCTCTCTGGGTAGATCTGCGACCCTTTGAAAATCAAAACCTAAACCACATCTGAAACCCAATGCTGCCTCGAGTAGGCGATCGTAGTAACCGCCGCCATAACCTAGCCGGGTTCCATATTGGTCACAGGCCAGCAGTGGTATGAGGAAGAGGTCTATCGTCGAAATATCTAAAGTTTCTGCGGCGGCTGGAGGCTCAGCAATACCGTAGTGGCCAACCTCAAAAGTGTCTCTTGGTACGGAGGCCTTGAAGACCATTTTTCCGGCACCCAAAACCCGAGGGTAAACAAGAATTTTACCGGATTTGACGGCCGCTTCTTCGATCATTGATGGGGTCTGTTCTGAGCCGGTTTGGCAATAGCTCGCGATGGTTGATGCTGTTATCCAAGCGGAAGTGGCGGTTAGGGCTTGAAGCAAGGGCGGCATTGATTGGGGGCCTTGCTGGTCCCGCATGTGCCGCATATCACGGCGCCAAGTTGTCTTGGCATTAGTGGCGCTCATGACGTGGCCCTTGTTGAAAGGCAACCCAGCGTACCGCTGACGGTGTCGCCCTTGAACCCTGAGGCTCAAGGTGGTGACCGCCGTGCTGCATCAGGCTCTCCGGTCGTGCCGGATTTGCGCAACAACAGCGTACGGT
>JAQXAF010000044.1 GCA_029253085.1 Luminiphilus sp.
GTACTGCTCTTGATAGGATTGGGTGCGATTCTGCCGCTGTTCCATGGTGACATTAGTGGTGGTTCCACCGTGTATCTGGTGGAAACTGCCTTCACCGATCAATTGAACCGGCGTTGCGCCCTTGCTATCGCAGGCTCGCTTATAGAAATCGAGGTTGACAAAGCCGCCACCGGGTAAATCAAAGTCTTTGTCCATGCCCCCAAGCGTTTCAAATCTGGAGCGTCGTATAAAAAGGCAGTTAGATTCAAACATTTTGTGCAGCCAGTTTGCGCTGGTGGCTCCCGCCCTGAAAGGCGTTCCAATTTCAAACAAGCGATAGCCATCGGCTGGCCATTGAATCGAGTCTAATAAACTGTCTTCTTCAGCTTGGCAGTAGCCGTTGGCAATCGAATGATTTTGTTCGTCAGGGCCCAGAAAAAAGTACCGCACAGCAACAACCGCTTCGGCAAAGGCGCGACCAGCGGCCAAGGCAAATTGAAAGACACCCGGCGTTAATACGTGTGCTCCGTCAACCATGAGGCAAAGCCATTCTCCCCGCGCAATTTCTGCAGCGGTGTTAATGGCCATCGCAGGTGAGGGGTGGGCATTGTCAATACGAATAAGCGTCACCGGAGCATCAATGTGGCGCCAACTATTTTCATCAAGGGGGATTGGCGACCCGTTATCAACGACAATGATTTCGTAATCGAGGTTTTCAGCTTCTTGCTGGTAGGTACGCGCCAATGATTGAAGGGTTCTCGGAATCTCTCTAGCCATGTCGTAGGCGATTACGATGACAGATAATGTTGGAGGTGAATGGGTATCGTTATGTTTCAATGGATGACCTCTAAAGTAAGGCTAGGGTTTAAATCATCGTGTCAGTTTATCCGTTGTAGACAGTAACTAAAAATCTGTTGGTTTTAAAAATGGCAAGGAGTTGAATGTTCAGCTGGTTTTCATTGCAGAGTGGTATCAGAGGGGGCGGTTACCTTAGTCAAATTGACGCGCTCCGTGGTTGGGCTATTTTACTGGTTTTCTTTTTTCATGCTTGGGGTATCAGTGGTGGAAGCGCCGGTTCGGAGCCTTCGCTTTGGTTTGCCTATGTCGCTGCTGGAAGGACAGGTGTCACGCTTTTTTTTGTGATCAGCGGGTTTCTGCTGAGCATTCCCTGGATGAGCGCCATGCAATCGCCCGATGTCGCTATGCCCAGGTTAAAGAACTATTACGCGGCTCGGGTTTTACGGATTGTGCCGTTGTATTACCTCGCCGTGTTTATGGCCTGCGTTGTGTCGGGTTCTTGGGATAGTGGATTTAAGGCTTTTACGTTTCAGTTCGTCGGTTTCGAAATATTTCCCTTTAGCGTTGTCTGGTGGACCCTTGTGACTGAAATCCAATTTTACCTGGTTCTGCCGCTAATCATCTGGCTTCTGGCAGGAGGAGGCAAGCGGCGCCTAATCTTTTTATTAGTGCTAATACTGTGGGCGGGCTTTTATATCACCGAGGTTCTTTACAATCCGTCAGGCGAAAAAATTCGATCTTACCTTCTCACCAAGTCTTTATTCGGTCGCTTGCCTGCATTTTTATTGGGCATGCTGGCGGCCTGGATTTTTCTTCGTGTTAGGGCGTCGACGATATTTAATACCAATTGGGTGCGTGTACTGGGTGCTGGCGCTTTACTGCTAGCGTTGTATATCAATGCAGTGGTGCTGCGGCGTACGCTATTACTGGGAGAGTGGCAATCGGAATCCGGCTGGCACGAGCATCACATTTACGAAGCTCTACTATGGAGTGTTGTGCTGCTGGTGCTCGTATTAACTCGACCATTTTTTCATCGGGTAATTGTTAACTCGGCGATGGCCGTTGTTGGGAAGCTCTCTTATTCATTGTATCTCTGGCATGTCCCTATTTTATTTTACGTAATCTACCCCACGAAGGAGCGTATTGGCGCCGGCTTCTCTGAGTCGGCCTACTTATTGACGTTTGCCGCATTGTCATTAAGTTTGATGGTGTCTCTTTTGACTTACAGGTACGTCGAGCTGCCCGGTCTTAATGTGAAGCGCCGTTTACCCGTCTAGTAAAGGTGCGTCTTGCTCATGTTTAAAGTGCGCCAAAGCTTAGTACAACGCTACCAACTTAGAGGTACCTGATTGCTGGGGAAGTTTTTGGCCCCAAAAAACCAGGTCTCAATGGCATAACGGGGTCTGATGAAGTTGTGACCATATTGCGTTCTATGCAATAGAAAGTGGTCAAAAAATAGTGCATCACCCGCCTCAAATACGGGAGCGGTGATTGCATTGTCGTATTGGGGCGTCCTCATGGCATGATCACTCACCGACCAATCAAAGACAGCCTCACCTTCACCTGCACCCAAAATTTTTAAAAGACGCTGGGGCAGTAGATCCATGCCAGGCGCACCGGACTCACCTCCACAGTGATTGGCAGCAATCCACATATTTAGGCTGTTGATGCCCTCGCCCATGAACGCGCCATCCTGATGCCATCCGTCGCGATTGATTGGCAGTTTTGGACGTCTTAGCACCCACTTTAAAGCAGAAAGGCAAGGTGCCTCTCCCAGATAGTCAGCGACGAGATTTTTAATGCCGACCGATTCATAAAGTTCCAGCAAGTGTTCGCTGATACTCGCAGACTCGACACACATTACCGAGCCGGTCTCTCGGTGAAACGCTCGCGCAAAATCTATACCAGGTCTGGGTACCAGAGAGGCAATTTCAGATGGTGGATTCAGGAAGATCTCTGCGATGTCTGATGCAGGCTCACCTTGCTTTGGTTGTGTCTCTGTAGCCTCCATGGCGAGGTCTATCACTCGGCAGAAATCAGTCATTTTCGTGCTGTTAAAGAGGCCTCTAATAATGAGGCAGCCGTGAGACGCCATGGCGGATTTTAGATGGTCAATCTCAAACACTTCAGCGTTTACTTCGGGTACTTTGTGCGTGCTTGTAAAAGTAGTTTTCGGCGCCTCAATATCGATGGCGCGTAACGCTTGGATAGGCTCGCGACCTACGTAGTCTGCGAGACGCTGATTAGTTCGACTGAGGTCTTTGATTGCGTCGCGTTGAAGTAGTTTGTCGACAACAGAATTTTGATGGCTCGTTGCCTTTGCTGACAGTTCTCCCGTTGACATACCTGTTACCCACCTTCGCGACCAGTCATTAGAGTAACGACTAGCCTCACGATACGCTAATCTAAGTGCGCTGGCTTTTACGCTCGTCTAGCCCCATTACTGGCACCAGCTCGCCATTTTTCGGCTGAGCGCTGGAGCCATTGTTGTTTCTCGGCCCGCAACGGGTTGGCAGGACCGTTTCGGTGGGGCGGACTGTCGGTGCTAATTCACCGCAGCAGAAAAATTTAGTCACCCGCTTTTTTACTCACCTCCTTTAAGGTATCGCAATAATGTATCGGCGTCAGAGACGGTAAAGGGATCCTCTTCAAAGTTGTCAGCAAAGCCAGGCTCTTCGAACAGCTTTTCAATGACGCCGTCGCGAACCAACATTGAGTAGCGCCACGAGCGCATACCAAAGCCAAGGTTAGATTTGTCGACCAGCATGCCCATCTTTCGAGTGAATTCACCGTTGCCGTCGGGTAGCAGCCGCACTTTTTCTGCGCCCTGCTCACGCCCCCATTTGTACATAACAAAAGCATCGTTTACCGATAGGCAAACAACCTCGTCTACTCCGGCCGCATAAAACTCCTCACAAAGTTCCTCATAACGGGGCAAGTGACTGGTGGAGCAGGTCGGTGTGAAAGCGCCGGGTAGCGAAAACAGAGCCACTGTCCGCCCTTTGAAAATAGCGTCCGACGACACGGTTTCCCAGCGAAAGGGGTTGTCTCCGCCTATTGATTCATCTCGCACGCGGGTCTGGAATGAGGTGTTAG
>JAQXAF010000066.1 GCA_029253085.1 Luminiphilus sp.
AGTTGGGCTATCTGCTCTTGTTGGCTTTGGACAATCGCGAGAAGCTCTTCTTGTTGAGACTCCAGTTTCTGCTGGAGCGAAGCAATCTGTTCGTCTTTTGCCTCTGACGCGTCATCCAATTCTTGGATCGCTTTTATCATCGGCGCCAACAAGTCGTTATAACGTAAATACAGATAACCTTTGTCGTCTGGCTGGACAACCATGCCGCTATTACCCAAGCCATGCTTTGCCAGAGTGGCTTCCACTTCCTGAGCCATGAGGCCCATCTCAATATCGGATTCCGGATTATTGATGCGGTGATAGCGGACAGGGTTGAGGTCATTAATCAAGCCAAGACCCACACCCACTGAACTCACTGCCTCCTTGAGCCTCGCATCGGAGGAGTTAACCACACTATTGGCTGTTACGCTGCCACTGGCTATTAAGTTGCCAGCGACTGTTACGTTGCCGTTACCAGATACCCCAGGATTAAGTGTTATGTCATCCGCAGCTGATAGAGTTATACCAGCAGAAATAGAGTCAAGTTTAATTGAGTCGGCAGAATTTCCTTGTAAATTGGTCACTACAATAATGTCGTTTGTACCATGATTAGTTTTTAAACTAATACCACCACCACCATTAGAAGTTAAGGCAATAGCTTCTTCAGTAGTACTAATAAGCACAGTGTCTATGGCGGTCTCTAAATCATCAAAGTTCTTGTTGAACTCCTCAGCTTCAATGATGTCACCATCCTTAAAACTATGAGTGACTTGTGTATCAGCCACTGTTGTATCAGCCACTGTGTTGACGCTGACGAGAAGCAAACCTGCCATCAATAGTCGAATCATCTTAGATCTCCTTATTTCGCATGAGGTACACAACAACCCACAGCGCGACAGCAAGCAGGATGGTTGCCCATAGGGGCATAAAAGGAACGGGCACTGAGACGCCACCAAATTGCGCCTCTCCAAATCTAGCAACACCGAATATAGGCGTACTGCGAGCCACAGCAAGGCCAGAGAAGCACAGAGCCGCTAACACAACGAGTCGTTTAATAAGCATGAGGTACCCCACAAAATAACGCTCAACAGTACCAGCACACAGCCGAGCTTAAAAGGCCCCGTTAGCGCACGGTCGGTTGGAAGCGTAGCATGAAGGTGTGAGGCTATTTGTACGATATAGTCTTCAAGTGATAGGAAATATGACCCTGCGAATTTGCTGCGGCCGTTACCCTAAGCACCCGGCGCGAAGCACTGCAGCACCACATCAAGGGAATTACTCATGATATATAAACTCAGTTTATTAGCCCTTGTGTTATCACTATTCGGGTGCGAAAAAAATCAGATCTACGCTATCGACAACGGCCAGCAAAGCGAAGCACAACAACCTGTCGAAGATCAGGAGAGTCCGATTATTGAGTACCTGTGGCAATTAACTGGACCAGATTTTACAGAGCAACGATTAACCGAAATTACTGCGACCCTAAATAAGCTTATAGATGCAGAAGGCTATGAAATTATCACTGCAAATATTCTTAGGCCTCAATTTGAGACTGACAATTTTGATCTGATATGGGTCTTGCTGTGGTCCTCTGAAGCCGCTAGGGACAGAGCCTTGGCACACTGGAACAAACATCAGGCTCGCAACTGGCGGCAAGAGGTAGCGGGTGTTCTCAATGCCGAACCAAGCGCGAGCTTTTTGTATGATTTACTTTGGGGCTATAAAAGCTCGGAACTCAACCTAGTTGCGGGTGATACTTTTTTCTCAACCTTCAATTTTTGCACCATGGCCGAGACTCAGGGCCACAAGGAATTGCAAGGTTTCAAATCTCAATACAACGAATGGCTCTCTCAAGGGTTAAATGCGACTGAGTACGGATATTTGACCTTGAAAGCCCGCTTCGACTTAGAGGGCGTTGATTTTGTTTGGCTAGATATTTTCGGCGATACAGCAGCTCGCCAAGCCAAAACAAAAAATTGGCCAGGATCTAAGGCCCAGCAGTTGTGGGATAACATGACGTCTTGCGAGAATTTTGAATTTAGCAGCACCAAAATACGAAGCTAAGCCTGTCAGAGGCAGCTACGGGTTTACTTCATCGCTTTCTTGAGCGCCTTGCGTCGAGCAATAAATGGAAGGGGCGCATCGTTTGGGTCAAAGGCCTTTAAATACAACAAGCCACCTTTGCCAGTGCGATCAAGCCTTTCCGCTTCAAGACACTGAAGACCAGCGCTGCAAACACTGTAATGCACGATTTTGGAACGAACTCATAGAGGCGGCGCATTCCCTTGCCAAATAGATAAATCAGGCACTGAATTTGCTCCACAGTGCAAAGGCGAGAGCGCGTGATGCTGTGCTTGCGACTACTTTCCCAAGGACCGCATCTCACCCAAGACCAGTATCATCTTTAAAATCTTGAAAACGTTTAGCAATGTGAGCCCACCCCAGCCTGCCTGCATCGATCGACTGCTGGCACTGAAGTAATCATCGGTTTACGCAAAAGACATCTTCATCTAACACAACACTAAATCGCGCAATAATGGTTAATCGGCCGATACTCCATCAGAGACGGCACCAAACCCTCAGTTTTTAAATCCCTAGGATATGACCTACGCAACCTTAATGACGCAGGGAATCAATACCTGTGAAGAGCGAATGATTTTTGCTGGCCTAAAACACCCGTCTTAGCGTAGTTACAGAAAAAGACATTCCAAATTTTTAGCGGCGCTGGCAATATATAATTTTACCTCGGCGTAGATGACACCTAACATTGGACCCGAAAACCGCTTATGCCAGATAAGCTAGCCCTAATTACCGACCTTCAATCGCTTTCATACGAAGACGCGATCGCCTTTATAAATCACCTCCCGTTTGCCTATTACCGTGCCGACCTTGACGGGCGGGTGCTTGCCGCCAGCTCAAATGCGGTACAAATATTTGGCTACGGCCGCGTAGAAGAAATCATGAACGTCAAACTTGGCGATTATTACGTTGAACCTGACGGTAGGGAACGCTTTATGGCTGCCCTCGTTGAAGGCGAGGGTGCTGTCGAAAACTTCGAAGCTGAGATGCGAGGTCCCAAAGGAAATTTCTGGGTAGCGACAACGGCCAAGCTTATTTACGATACAAAAAATACTCCCATCGCGGTAGAGGGACTGACACGAGATATTTCAGAGCAGAGGAGAATTTTTGAAAGCCTAGGACAAGATGGGCGTTTTTTTAGGGCATTCACAAGTGCAGCCGGGCTCGGGGTTTCTATTTTGAAGACCAGCGGGCAAGTCGTATTTGCCAATGAGCAGATTTTAAATTTGTTGGGGATTTCTCGGGCTGACTCAGAGGCGAGCAATATCACAACGATAATGGAGCCAGAACTACGGTTGCTAACAGAGACCTCAATGGCGAAGGTGCTCGGTGGAAGTCCCGAGCATTTGCAGGAAGCACTGATTACAGTGAAGGGAAAGAAGACTTGGCTTAGCTATTCTCTTTTTCTCATGGACGACCCAACGTCAAAGGAGTCCTACCTCTGCGCAACCGCGCAAGATATCTCAGCAAGGAAGACACAAGAGTTGCAGCTTATTCAGTCTTCGAAGCTTGCCTCGATTGGAGAGCTCGCGGCAGGCATAGCCCACGAAATCAACCAACCTCTAAACGTTATTCGTCTTGCGACTGTTAACTTGCGGAACCACTTTACGAAAACGTCGGCGCTAGACGATAAAGCTGAGGACACCTTGGCGCGGATCAATAACCAAATTGAACGCGCAGGCAATATCGTGCGGCAGCTGCTGCTTTATGGACGTGAAGCCGACGATACAGAAAACTACTGTGATCCCGCGGTGGCGCTAGAAAATAGCGCCCAAATGATTCAGCAAACCCTCAAGGTTGACAATATTTCACTCACCGTTGGTAAGCTACCGCAGCCTGTGGCCCTGCCCTGCAACCTGACTAAGCTTGAGCAAGTCATTATGAATCTCATTGGAAACGCAAAAGATTCTATTCTTGATCACCGTAAAAATACCGACGACACTTTGGCGGGGCATATTGTTATCGCAGTGAATTGTGGCGCCGATCATCTTAAGATTACGGTGACTGATAATGGGCTAGGTATTCCAGCTGACCTACGAGATAGCATCATGGAGCCTTTTGTGACCACAAAAGAAGTTGGTGCTGGCACCGGTCTAGGCTTATCGGTCAGTCACGGCATTGTCACCGCCGCCGGTGGCACCTTGCAGTTTGTGGACGTACCCAGCGGTGCCTGCGCCCAAATCATCATGCCACTGGTCGCCCAAACGTAACCCTCGTTTATAGTTAGGCAGGCTTTTTGCCAAATCCCACGGGGCTAATGGCTAAGAGACAGATATTTGATAGACATCGACACTGATAGTGCCCCAGGCGCGCTGCATTTGGGCAGCTGAGCTTAAAGGCGACGTTATCGGCACGCTTTCGGACGGGTTTGTACAGGTCGGATTGCCGTTCCCTATGCCAACCTAATGCCCAAGCGATCATTGCGCTAATGACCTAGCCGTGCAGCCTGAGCTTTTTCAGGGCATGCTTTAATACGCGACTTATAAGACCTTCAACTGAGTAAGAGGCTCCTGAAATGACCGATTTAAATAAAAAAGTTTTCTGGATTACGGGCGCCTCATCGGGCATCGGTAAAGCACTCGCTACAGAGGCGGCTAAGAAGCCCTGTTCAATTATCTTGTCAGGTCGCCGTGAAGGCGCATTGCAAGAACTTGCAGACGAACTACCCGTAGATTGCTTGGTATTACCCTTTGAGGTGACCGACTATGATCAGCTCGCTGATATCGTGGAACGCGCATGGGCATGGCGAGGGCAGGTCGATATTCTTGTTAATAACGCTGGGATCAGCCAGCGCTGTATCGCCATCGATGCAAAACCCGAAATCTACACGGAACTCATTAATATTGACCTCATTGCACCCATTTGGCTCACACAGCTGCAACTGCGCCGCATGGCCGATGCTGGAGGTGGGCATATTGTCGCCATCAGCTCGGTGGCTGGGCGTATTGGAGCACCGCTGAGAACCGCTTACTGCGCAGCAAAGCACGGTCTCATTGGCTACATGGATGCCCTGCGCAGCGAAGTCGATAAACCCCACAATATTCGGGTGACTAACGTGCTGCCCGGATCAGTGGCTACCGATGTCGCCCGCAATGCCATTACTGGAGAGGGTGGTCGACGCGGGCTGTCTGATGAGGTTATTGACGCAGGGGATGACCCTCTTGATTGCGCAAAGGCCATCCTTGTCGCAATACAAGACGACCTTCCCGAGCTGATTTTTGCGAGGGAAATGGAGCTGGGGTTAGCACAGATGCGTCATGCCGATCCCGATACATTCTTTGAGGCGGTTGCCGACTTTGGAGCCCAAACCGTCAGCCAGTACTGGGCGGAGAAATCGGCTTCTGCGGCAAAATAAGTCGCGTTAGGGCCGGCAAAAATGCGCCGCCGCTCCGAGTTAAATTGGTTGAGCCGCGGGATATAAACTGACTGACATTTCAAAGCTTCAAATTCGCGCCATGCGTATTTTGCGCCGCCGGATTAGACGCGGGGCGAAAGCAGAGCTACTCTAAAGCCTGCTGCCAAACCTTCAGGATGCATCTCATGAGTACCACGCTCATTATTCTCATTTCAACGATTGCCATATTGCTCATTTGGGGAGTAGCGATCTACAACCAGCTTGTGACCTTGTCTAACCGCTACAAGAACGCCTTTGCACAAATTGAAGTTCAGCTTAAGCGGCGCTACGACTTAATCCCCAACTTGGTAGAGAGTGCAAAAGGCTATCTGAGCCATGAACGAGAGACCTTGGAAGCGGTGGTTGAAGCGCGTAATGAAGCCGCTTCAGCGCTAAAGGCCGTCGGGGAGAGCGGCATTGATTCAGGATCAATAAAAAACCTTGCAGGTGCAGAAAGCGCCTTGGGAGCGGCTATGGGCAAGCTAAACGTCGTGATGGAGGCGTACCCAGACCTTAAGGCCAGCGAAAATATGCAACAGCTCTCTGAGGAACTCACCTCAACTGAAAACAGGGTGGCCTTTGCCCGACAGGGGTTCAATGACTCGGTGATGAGCTACAACACCTACCGACAGAGTTTCCCAAACATGATTATCGGTAATGCTTTTGGACACCGAGAAGATGCCACGCTGCTAGAGTTTGCCGACAGCGCTGCCATTCAGGATGCCCCCAGCATTAGTTTTTCCTGAGCGATACTAAACTATGGATTTCTTCCGTGATCAGGAGGTGGCCCGACGCAACGCGCGTCTATTGACCGCGCTTTTCGTTTTGGCAGTCCTTCTTTTAATTGCTGTCATCAATCTGTTCCTCGCCTTCGTGCTGACAGCTTCCCAAACGTTGGACAGTGACTCTCCCACAGCATTCCAGTTAAGCGATCTTGATATTAGACTGACTTTACTCGTCAGCATCGCGCTTATTGTCGTGATTGGCGCCGTAGTACTCTATAACTGGATTCGCTTTTCTCAAGGCGGTCGCAGTGTGGCCGAGGCCTTGGGCGCAAGGCCGGCGGTCTCAAACACCAAGAATCCCCTGGAGCGACGGGCACAGAATGTCGTGCAAGAAATCGCTCTGGCCGCCAATATGCCGGTGCCCCCCCTGTATATTCTCGATAAAGAACCGGGCATAAATGCCTTCGCCGCAGGCATTTCACCGGGAGATGCGGTGGTGGCTATTACTCAAGGTGCCATGACCCAGCTGACCCGAGATGAGCTTCAGGGCGTTATTGGGCACGAATTTAGCCATATTCTAAATGGCGATATGCGCTTGAGCATACGGCTCATGGCGATGTTGCGGGGCATCACTTTTATTGGCGATATGGGCGCAGTTTTAATGCGCAGCGCCTTCTCACATCGAGCACGTAGAAGCTCGAATAATAGTAATAGCAACACCTTCGGCTTGCTGTTAATTGGCCTGGGTTTATATTTCGTCGGGCTGCTGGGCGGGGTCATGGCGGGTCTTATTAAGTCCGCCATTTCGAAACAAAAAGAGTATCTAGCCGATGCCTCCTCGGTGCAATTTACCCGCAACCCAAGGGGTATCAGCAACGCACTTAAAGTGATTGGGGGTTATACACCGGGCACTTTGGTGGACACCGCCCGTGCCGAAGAAATGTCTCACCTATTTTTTGGTCAGGTAAAACATCGGTTATGGCTCATGTTTTCCACCCATCCTCCACTGGAAAACCGAATTCTTCGAGTTGATCCACATTGGAACGGGGAGTTTATAACGCGCCAAGAAAACCTCAGCCTCCGCGAAGCTCAAGCGAGTAGTGAAACCGGTATCGCGCAGGCCCAGCGCAGTTTGGCAGCCGCCCTGCCCTTGGTAATGGCCCCAGAGGTAGACAATATCGCCACCTCCAACCAACAGGCATCGGAGACCACTTGGTTCGACCAACCCCCTGAGGATTTGACAGCTACCCTGATCGAAGAAGCTCGGGAGCCACTGGGAGCAATGAGCTTACTACTGGCGCTGCTCTGGCACGAGAACACCCCAAAAAAGCAACGTGCAGCGATTCGAGAAGCAAAGATTTCAGGATTGGAAGCCTTGGTCGTTCAACGAGGTCGAGAACTTCAAAACTTGAAGCCTGAATTACGACTACCACTGATCGAGCTGTGTCTTCCCACCCTAAAGACCCTATCCTCGCCGCAGTACAATCAATTCAAAGGACTGTTAATTAACTTCGTCAAAGCCGATGGGCAAATCGAGCTTTTTGAATGGTGTCTTTATCAGTTAGTGCGGCACTACCTTGATCCCCACTTCATAAAGCGGTCATCAAAGCCGCAATATGCCGAACTCAAGGTGGTCAGCGAACCACTAACCGTTGCACTGGGTACCCTCGCGCTATTGGGGCATGGCGATACGGACACCTCGTTTGCATTGGGAGCACAAGTTCTTGACCTCCCCCTTGTTATGCCAGCGGTTGAGGCAATGGGCGTACAGCAATTTGGAAAAGCCATTGAACAACTTGCAAACTGCTACCCGCTGCTAAAGGTCACCATAATCAAGGCCCTGACCAGGGTCGCTGAACAAGATGGCCACATTTCGCCCAAGGAACTGACGCTCATTAAGGCCATTGGCGCCGTCATGGACTGCCCCCTACCCAATCAAGTACTGCACAACGTCATGCTATCTCGGTGACTTGCCATCAAAACCATGCAGATCACGGCAAATCGCTGGTAATTATTTGAAAGCAGACTAATCTGCAGATGACGGCTACCAAGGACGGTGTCCGATCGACAGGCACGGCAGGCAGTGAGTGGCCGCAATAAAACTTCATAACCGCAAGGAAGCGTACTATGGAAACCAGAAGACAACCCCAGCCCTATAATGCCCCCTCCAGACGCCCTCTTTCCCGCACCCAACGGGTTATCCGGGTTAACGTCCCAAAGCCAGAAATCAATCAAGAACAGGTCCAACGTGTCACGCAACGACCGGCGGCCTCTTTTTCACAAACCACACTGCGAGTGCTCAGTCTGTTAATAACGGGAGACCTCAGTCGTCTTCGCTCTGAACATATTGCCGATGAATTGAGCATTAGCCCCACAACTCTGCGCCGGAGGCTGCGAGTGGATAACATAAGTTATCAGGAGCTGCTGGACCAAGTGCGCCAGTACCATTGTGAGTGTCAGCTCGAGGATCACTGGGTGCCAGGTAAAACATTGGCTTGGAAGCTTGGCTATGCCGAGGTCAACAGTTTTTACCGCGCTTTCAAACGCTGGACGGGCTCGAGCTATAGCGACATGAAGCTTCAGTTTATTTGATACGCTGGGTTACAACTTACCGGAGTTATCATAGGCCCAGTACCCGACCCACTCGTGAATCGCGCGGCTAGAACGCGAAAGTCGCGAGTAAGTTGGTATCCAGCCCGGTATGTAAGGATCTGAGAACTTTGGAATTTGATGATCTGTCGCGGCTGCAGTGACCTGCAGCCCTTGTTTTTCAAACAGCGCCAGTGAGCGCCGCATATGCGCGCCACTAGTGACCAACAGAATATGCTGTAACCCGGCGTTTTTGAGCATTTCACCCGCCATTACCGCATTGTCGAAGGTCGTGCGACTCTGGGTCTCTAAAAGCAGCTGCTTGCGAGGTATTTGCAGCGCTTGCAACTGTTGCGCCAGAAGCTCAGCTTCAGGCTGCCTAGTTGCCGGGGCACCGCCTGAAATAAGAATGATCGGGGCTTTACCGGCAAAATAAAGTTCTGCCGCAAACATCACGCGGTCGGCGGCATCATTGAGATCCGCACCCCGGCCAAAACGCGCCGCCCCGTTGCTAGCACCACCCAATAAAACGATAGCTTCGGCCGCAGGCAACTCCTCGGGGGAGAATGCGGGGTGGCGCCCCTCTAAGGGCTGCATTAACGCTTCAGAGCCAAACTCAGTCGCCGGGAAATAAATGACCAAGAAGCCCAGCAGCGTCATAAGCCAGCTTAAACCCCTGCGCCCAATCGCCCCTGAAATGACCGCAATCAGCAGTAGCAACATCCCCAA
>JAQXAF010000141.1 GCA_029253085.1 Luminiphilus sp.
GCTTCCTGGCGTTGCTCGAGTTCGTTGAGCTTTTGCCAAGTGTCATTATATTGAATTGGTGATTCAACGGATGATTGGCTGCTTAAACGATTGTAGTTGTTATAGAAGGCCTGCCATTCGTCAAGCAGTTGCGAGGCGCTGTCAAACAGCCGACGGTAATAGTCCTCGGTCGACTCACCTCCCAGTGCACCCAACCTACCCAATCTTTGTCGTAGAGTGTCGAGCTCAGCCGTCGCGGTTTCCTGCTCGGCATCGCCTAGAGGTTCATCGGTGGTTTCTCGGAGCGTCGCCAATACAAGGGTTTGTTGGCGAGCTGTTTCGAGGCCTTGCTGCAGATCGTTAACCAGCTGTGCCGCAACTGCGGCATCGCGATAAGCCACCAAACTCTCGCTGCGAGCAAAACTGCCCCAAAGGTGGGTCGCCACGTTCACGACAAATAGCGTCAGAATCGCAACAGAAAAAAGATATAAGCGGGCTCTTAGGCTTAGGGATGTTTGGGAGAATTTCATGCGGTGAGCAAATTTTCTATTTTGATAACCAGCTCGGGGAAGTCGATAGGTTTGGTCGCATAATCTTGGCACCCTGATGCCAGTGCCTGCTGCCGATCACTTTCCATGGCATGTGCGGTCAGGGCAATGATGGGAATGTCCTTAATATCAGAATCTGAGCGGGCCTCCTTGGCAACTGTCCAACCATCTTTAACCGGAAGATTAATATCTAACAAGACGAGGGCGGGCCTGATATCACGCATTTTGTCGAGGGCCTCCTGACCATCTGCCGCGCAATCTAACGTGTATCCGACTCTTTGAAGTCGGCGCTGCAGCATCTCGCGATTGACCTCATTGTCCTCTACCAACAGTAAATGCCGGCTCATATTCGTTGTCATTGACTGCCTCCCAATACGGCGTGAACCCGAAGTTCTGCCTCAATACCCTTAACGGATAAGGCGCGTGAGTCGCCAAATTGATAGTCACTTTCAAGCTTTTCATAGGTGGTCTGTGAGATGAGTATTTCACCGGGTTTGGCGACATCTTCGATACGGGAGGTGACATTCATGGCATGACCGACAAATCCATACTTTGATCGTCGTTCACTACCAATATTTCCAGCGACCACTGATCCTGTGTTGAGGGCAATGGCCATTTCTACTTCGGGGAGGCCATCGGCACTGTTTGCGGCATTGATGTCTGCCATCGCTTCTTGCATTACTAGGGCACAGCGAACGGCTCGATCTGGATCATCGTCATTTCGGCGAGGAGCACCAAATACCGCGAGGACTGCGTCCCCGAGAAACTCGTCAATAGTGCCACCGAATTCAAGGATGATTTCGGTCATACGACCGAGGTATCGATTGAGCAGTGTTACGACTTGTTGCGGTGGCAGGTGTTCTACTAAGGTCGTAAAGCCGCGAATATCAGACATCATGATCGTGACCTCGCGAAGGTCCCCGCCCAGTTCGAGTCCCTCGGGTCTTTCGAGGATTTCGTCGACAATATCATCGGACAGGTACCGGCCAAAGGTGGCACGAATAAATTGCTCTCGTCGTTCAAGCTGTTCGCGATAGAGCTCTTCTCGATCATGCCAGCGTTTTCGTTCAATGCCTGCGGAAATTCTGGCCTGCAGCAAGACGGGATTGAACGGCTTTAGCAGGTAATCGTCTGCGCCAGCCTCAATACACCCGACAATTTGATCCATGTCCTGTTGTCCGCTGATCATCACGACCGGAGTTGCGCGAAGGCGCTCGTCTTCTTTGAGGCGCTTAAGAACTTCTGCCCCGCCAATTCCGGGCATGACGAGATCGAGCAGCACCACGTCGACCCCCATGGTATCGAGCAGTTCAAGAGCTTCTTCACCCGACTCGGCAGAAATGACCGTATGGCCGGTTTTCTGCAACAGCCGTGATACCAGCTCGCGATTCTCAGGAAGGTCGTCAACGGCAAGAATGACCCCGGGTTCTTCGCTGGGCAGTAAGGTCACAGATGTTGATTTTGTGGGTGCGTGAGATGTAGGTGTCGGTTCGGTTTTGGCTGCGGCCAAGATTTGAAGCAGGTGAGCCCTGACGGCAGCGGGTAGCACCTCGCTGTCTTCCAGTAACATTTCTGAGTAGCCCCGAATCGCACCAATGATATTTCGGCGATCATGACGGGCCTCAGAGGACGCAATGCTGGCCTTCTCTTTTAGTTTTTGGCTGGCTCTAATCAAAGAGACGAGGTCATTTTTGACGATTTCGCTGGTTATAACCGGGTCATAATATCTTGGTGGTCCCAGTTCTGCGACGGCAGCCAGTACTTTTAATGCCCACGGATCTTCAGTATTGGAGTGCTTAACCACCGTGCCACCTCGTTTTTGGTGAAATCATTTCATGTCACATGATAAAGCTAGCGGCATTTCAATGCATTCCTGTGTCTTAGGGATGGTGGATTACCAGCTGTTTGCGGTAATATTGCAACATTAAGCAGTTTTCAAGGAAAGAATATCAATGCTGAATCAAGTGGAAATCTTTCATGGACTCAACGACGGCGAGATTCAAGCGCTGGAAAGTAGTTCTAGTACGCGCTCGTTCCCCAAAAATACCGTCGTGATTCATGAAAACGATCCTGCGGATTCTCTTTTTGTGATCGAAAGCGGCAAGGTCAAAGTTTACTGCTCCGATAAGAACGGTAAAGAATTTATTATGAACACCTTAGGGGCTGGAGATTACTTCGGTGAGCTGGCCCTGCTTGATGACTCAACGCGCTCGGCCTCAGTGCGTACCGTGGAAAAGTGTGAATTCCGGGTCGTCATGAAGGAAGACTTCAACGGCGTCCTCGACGAGCATCCCAATATTGCGCGACAGCTGATCAGTAATCTAGCGGGACGAGTCCGTAAGCTAACGGCCGATGTAAAGAGCCTGGCGTTGCAAGATGTTTATGGCAGGGTGGCCAATGTGTTGATGGACCTGTCCGAAGAGCGCGGTGACGGCACGCTATACATTCCCGAGAAGCTCACGCAGCAAGATATCGCTGACCGTGTGGGAGCGTCACGGGAAATGGTGGCTCGAATTCTGAAAGATCTGACGATCGGAGAATACATCCGCTTTGAAGGTCGACATATCATTATCAATACTCGGCTGCCCGCTAAGTATTGATCTTTGTTTAGTCTGAGGCTCCGTTTTTCGGGGTGCTCGCGGTGATCACTTGAGCGGCGAGCTCGTCCTTTGCCAATCGTATCCGCACCTTTGTTTGAGGCGGTGCGTCTTCTGCGCTGCGAATAATTTGGCCATCAGGCCCGGTGACCAGCGCGTAACCTCTCGCCAGGGTGTTTTCTGGCCCCAAAGTACGAATTAACTGTTCCTGTTGTTCTAATGCCCCTTTAAACCTGCGCACGCTGCCTTGAATCAGTTGCTGCAATTCACGCTTGCGTTGCGAGAGTAACGACGTCTGATGTTCGATACCGGTTCGTGGGTGGCGCGATTTAACTTGTTTATTTAGGTTCGTCAGCGCCGATTGCTGCAGTCTTAGCCGATTTCCCATCAGCAAAGAGAGCTGCTGTTTTCGGCTTTCAAGTAATTGGCGTTGTTGTTTCAAAGTGGAGCCCGGGTGACGCAAACGCGCTTGCCAATGCCCCAACACCGAGCGCTCCTGATTTAGGCGTCTAGCCATGAGGCCTTGCAGAATACGTTGGGCATCGTCGAGGCGCTGGCTCCATTCAGATTGATCAAGACTGACCAATTCGGCCGCAGCAGAGGGTGTCGCAGCGCGTTGGTCTGCCACAAAGTCTGAGATGCTGAAATCGACTTCATGGCCCACCGCCGAGACGATGGGGAGCTCTGAGTTTGCAATGGCCCTCGCGAGGGATTCGTCATTAAATGCCCACAAGTCTTCGGCAGAGCCGCCGCCACGACCAATAATCAAGACATCTAGGGGCAGGCGTTGCTGCTGATGCAGGGCATTAGCCTGATTAACGGCTTGGACTAATGCCTCTGGGGCATCTGTGCCCTGAACAGGGACTGGAAACAGGAAAACGTCTGTCATGGGGCTTCGACGCCCTAAAACCGCAAGAATGTCATGAAGCGCCGCGCCGCTAGGTGAGGTAACGACGCCAATACGCCGGGCACTATTGGGGACCGGCTGCTTGCGGTCGACCGCAAAAAGCCCTTCTTCGAAAAGTTTTGCCTTTAGTTTGTCAAAGGCCTGCTGCAGTGCGCCGTCGCCCGCGGGCTGTATGTGTTGCGCGATGAGCTGGAATTCACCTCGGTTGGTATACAGGCTGACTCTGGCTCTGATCTGAACGCGATCACCTCTACTAGGCTTAAAGCGCAGTTTGGCATTGGCTGAGCGAAACATCGCGCAGCGCACCTGTGACTCGCTGTCTTTGAGGGTGAAATACCAGTGTCCTGAGCTCGCCGCGGTGAAATCACTGATTTCGCCCTCAACGTCGACACGGGCAAAGTGGCCCTCCAACAGGCTTTTTGCCCGCTGTGTAAGCTCGCTGACGCTAATAGTCGTCGATTTTTCGTTGATATCGATCACAGTTCTTATGCTCGACCTTATTTACCGAGTTTGGGTGCAACCGTTATACTACCCTGTTTACCAACGACCGGACCTTTAACCCCGGTTGCTATCGAGGATTTTATGCTGCGAATCGTCCAGGAAGCACTGACATTTGATGATGTACTCCTGCAGCCGGGTTACTCAGAGGTAACGGCGAAGGATGTGTCCCTTGCGACCCACCTGACCCGCAACATTGCCATGAATATTCCCCTGTTGTCAGCTGCCATGGATACCGTGACCGAAGCGCGTTTAGCTATTGCGCTGGCTCAGGATGGTGGGGTGGGTATCATCCATAAAAATATGACCGTAGCCGAGCAGGCTGACGA
>JAQXAF010000070.1 GCA_029253085.1 Luminiphilus sp.
GATATTGAAAATCCGAGAGTGCGACGCCTTGAGTGGCGGCAAGAGATGCTGCGAGTTGCCGTTATTGGCGATATTGACGAGCGAGCGCTTACGCGACTGGCAGAGGATCTCCGTCAAGACCTTGCCTCTCGACCTTATATCTCAAAGGTGGAGCTCTTTGGCGTTAGACAGGAAGAGGTCACCATTGAACTTTCGGAGACGGCTCTGCGGCGTTACGGCGTGACTTTTGCCGAGGTGGCGGGCGTCATTCGAGGGAGTTCAATCAATTCTTCCTCGGGCCAGGTAAAGGCAGCGACGGGAGACGTTCAGTTACGGGTGCTCAACCTCGCCGATACCCAGCGCGATTTTGAAAATATCATTATCAGACAAACACGTGAGGGTGGAACCATTCGTGTGGGCGATGTCGCCAAGGTGATCGATGGCTACGAAGAAAGTGAGATCATAGCCACCCTAAACGGCAAGCCTGCGGTATTGCTGCAGGTACAGGCCACCGACGACATGCAGGTGGTGAAGTCTAGCGAGGCAGCGAAACGCTGGATCACAGATACGCAGCCTACGCTTCCTCCCGGCATTGAATTGATGATGTGGTTCGATACCGCCGATATTTATACCTCGCGAATGGATCTCATCACCGAATCATCAGTATTGGGTTTGCTTCTAGTCTTCATCGTCTTGGTGCTGACGACCCGACCAGCTGTAGCGCTATGGGTGACCGCAGGTATTGGCGTCGCATTCATGGGCGCCTTTGCGTTTCTGCCGGCCAGTGACGTTTCGCTGAACGTCATTTCGACCTTCGCTTTCCTGTTAGTACTGGGGATCGTCGTCGATGATGCGATCGTAGTCGGTGAAAGTATTCACCACCACAATCACAGTATGGGTCTCAGTGGTGAGGAGTCAGCCGTCGCTGGGGCGGTGAGTGTCGCGCGCCCCGTTATTTTTGCCGTGTTAACGACGATTGTAGCTTTTGCTCCTTGGCTTTTTGTTTCGGGCATTGATGCCCAGGTGACACGGCAGCTGTCAATTGTCATCACGCTGGCCTTGATCATGTCGCTGATTGAAGCTTTCTTTATTCTCCCCGTTCATCTGCGGCACATTGAGCCGCGCAAAAATTTGAAGGGCATCAAGCTTTGGCAGCAAAAAATTGCGCACTCGATTGTAGATTTTGCCCACAATTATTACGGCCCATTTCTCGAACGCTGCATCCGTAATCGTTACACCACAACCATGATCTTCTTGGTCGGATTTATGATCTCGGTAGGTCTTTTTGCCACGGGTTGGGTCAAGTTCTTCTTCATGCCCCAAGTGGAAAACGAGCAGATTTACATCAGTGTTGACCTACCAATAGGCACCCCCTACGACCGTGCGCTGCAAGTCCTAGATCAGCTGCAAGTTGCCGAGAAGGCGCTCATTGCTGAGGTGGAGAATTCTGCGCAAGATTCAGGAGAGGGAACTGGCAAACTAATAGAAGGTTGGTACACCCGCGCTAGGCCCGAAAATGTGATTGCCATCGTTAGGTTGGCTCCCCCTGAAGTGAGAGATCTCAGTGCTCGAGCTGCTGCTGAGCGGTTAAGAGAATTGGCAGGGGACTTCCCAGATGCTGAAAAAGTCGAAGTGCGCTACACCCTCAATGAGGGCTCGCCTACGGTGACCTTTTTGTTACAGCACCAAGATTTCGCCTCGCTCAAGGCAGCGAGTGAAGATCTACAACTGCATTTGCAGGGCTATGACGCCGCTTACTACGTGCGCGACGATCAGCAGGGCGAGTTGAGTGAGCTAAGATTCTCATTAAAGCCAGGTGCAGAAAAACTGAATGTAGATCTCGCAGAAGTCTCGCGGCAAGTTAGGCAAGCTTACTACGGTGAGGAAGTGCAGCGACTCCCCAGAGAGTTTGGTGACGTAAAAGTCATGGTGCGCTATCCCCGCGATGCTCGCAGTCACTTATCATCTTTAGATGACTTTATGATTAGAATTGCCGATGGCCGAAGCATCCCGCTGCTATCCGTTGTTGACGTGACCTTTGGTACGGGTGTCCAGCGCATTAATCGCCGCAATGGCGCGCGCTTTGTTCGTGTTGTGGCCAATGTTGAGCGCGATGCTATGGAGGAAATCTCCAGCGCGGTGGCCGACATATACATGCCTACCCTTGAAAGTAAGTATCCGGGTTTGAAGGTGCTCAAAGGGGGCACTCAGGAATCCGAGGCGGAGTTTTACAGTGAAATTGCGGCGTTATACACCGTGGCGCTTTTTGCCATTTACGCCCTCATCGCGGTTGCTTTTAGGTCTTATGCATTACCCCTACTGATCATGACCGCAATTCCCTTCGGTTTTATGGGCGCTATCTTTGGGCACCTGCTGTTTGACATGCCTTTGGCACTGTTTTCCTACTTTGGTATAGGCGCGGCTGCAGGTGTTGTGGTTAATGACAACTTGGTGCTGGTGGACTACATTCGCCGCCGTGAGGAAGACGGATTAACCTCGGCAGAAGCAGTCGTGGATGCAGCCATCAATCGGTTTAGACCCATTTTCTTGACCACAGTCACGACCTGCGTGGGTTTGTTGCCGATTATGGCAGAGCGATCTACCACGGCAGAATTTCTCAAACCGGCGGTCTTATCCCTGTCTTTTGGTGTTTTGTTTGCACTATTTGTCAGTCTGCTCATGGTCCCCGCGCTTTACATGATTGGCTGGGATTATCAGCAGCTGGTTAGGCGCCTGAGGGGTCAGGACCCCGCAGGCGTTGCGGTTAGCGAATCCCGTGCATCAGGCGCTTCAGAAACGGTGTCGCAATAAGCAGCACAACACCGGCAATGACCCCTGCCCAAAGCAGCTGGTCGAACAATGTGATAAAGCCATCGGACTCTGAAACCATGGTGCCCAACAGCGCTGCCACATAGCCGGAATAAGCTGAGGCAAGGAACCACGCGCCCATCATAACGCCGACGACTCCGGGTACCGAGAGCTTGGTCACAGCAGATAACCCCACAGGGCTCAGGCAGAGCTCGCCAGTGGTGTGCAGTAGGTAGGCGAGGATCAGCCACCACGCAGAGACAATACCGGCCTCGTTTGGAAACTGTGCTCCATAGGCGAGCGCACCGAACCCCAAGCCCGCCTGAATAATGCCCAGGGCGAATTTCACCGGTGTGCCTGGTTCTATATTTCTTCGTCCTAGCCAAGTCCAGAGAAATGCAAATAGCGGCGCTAGGGTAAAGATGAAGAAGGCATTAGCGGCGCCAAACTGCGATGCGGTCAAGGTTACCCCGAAGAGCGACTTGTCCGTGTTGCGATCTGCAAACAGCGTCATCGAACCGGCTGCTTGCTCAAATAGGGCCCAGAAAAAGACTGTTGAGATAATGAGGGCGACCAACGCCAGCATGCGATCACGCTGGATACGGTCACAACGGGCAAAGATATACCAGCCTAAACCGCCCAACGTTGCGAGTGATACCACGTTGAGCAGAGTGCCAACGACAGCAGTGACCTGAACGATTTGCCAGATTACGACGACGCCCGCGATACCACTGAGATAAATCAGGTGGTCGAGTCTCAGCGGCCCCCGTTTTTGGCTAAGCGCAGTGGTCGAGGGCGCTTCGCCGTGCCCCTCAAGTAGCGGCTGTCCCCAGAGAAAGAGAACCAGTCCCAGTGACATGCCGATACCTGCGGCACCAAAACCATAAGCCCAGCCATAGACTTCGCCCAACCAGCCGCAAAGGAGGGTGGCGGTAAATGCTCCTATGTTGATGCCCATATAAAAGATGGTGAAGCCTGCATCCCTTCGAGGGTCGTCTTCGGCATAGAGCTTGCCTACGACCGTGGAGATGTTGGGTTTCAGAAACCCCACGCCCATAATGATCAAGGCCAGTGAAAGGTAGAAAACCTGCAGGGCTCCGTCGTCTCTGACGACGCTATCGTTAAGCATTCGGGCCTGCTCACCCTCAAAGGCCATGCCGAGGTGACCTGCGACCAATAACAGCCCGCCGTACACAACCGCTCGGCGCATGCCCAAATATCGATCAGCAATGAGACCCCCCAAGAGCGGCATGGCGTACACCAGTGCGGTATAGCTTCCCAAGACCGCCAGTCCGGTACTATCGTCGAACAGGTGGTACTTGGTGAGGTAAAGAAGCAGCAAGTACTTCATGCCATAAAAAGAAAAACGCTCCCAGAGTTCGGTACCAAAACAAATGTACAGGCCGGCAGGGTGGCCCATGAACTCTCGGCCGTGTTGTGAGGGTCGGTTCGCTGTTGTATTCATAGGGTTAGGGCTTCCTGGTGGTAATCGATTAGCGTTCTTATGCAGCTTCTGAAAGTTCTGGTGCGATGGTTTCTAAAGTTCGGTCCATTTCCTCAAAGTCTCTTATGCGTTTGACTGACGAAAACAGAGCACCAGCTTGAGGGAAATAATGTTTAAGGTACACCAGCCACTGTTTGAGCGGATTACAGGCGTGTCGAGGTTCATAGGCATCGGCATTGCTGCGGAGAAAAATTTGTAGCAGTGGAAACACCTCAGGCCATGTCATAGCCGGTGCATTTAATCCTTGCCAGGCATGGCGAACAGCGCGAGCGAGATCTGGACGGCAAAGTGCGCCTCGCGCCAACATAAAGTCTTCGCAGTGGCTCACGTTGCCACAGCGAATAACGTCCGCAGGTGACCAAAGCTCACCGTTAGCGATAATCGGTATCTTGGATTCTTTGGCGATTTGGGCCAATCGCGACCAGTGTGCTGGCGGGCGATAGCCTTGTCGACGGGTTCTTGCATGGACAGTAAGCTCAGAAACACCGCCGTCAACAGCAGCCCTGACGATATCCTCAAAGTGCTCGTCATCTTCAAATCCCAGCCTTATTTTAGCGGTGACGGGTAGTTCTGGCGCCACTGCATCGCGAACCTCCGCGCAAACGGCACGCAATAAATCGGGTGTTTTGAGCAGGACTGCACCCCCTTGGGATTTATTCACCGTCTTAGCAGGGCAGCCAAAGTTTAGATCGATTCCCGGTGCGCCCAGTGCTTCAGCAACTTGTGCGTTTCGGGCCATCAGGCGAGGATTGTTGCCCAATAACTGCAAAAAAACCGGGGTGCCGGCGGGGGTTCGGCCCCCAGACAATAACTCAGGGCAAAGCCGATGAAATACCCTGGGTGGCAGCACAGTTTGAGAAACGCGAACAAATTCAGTGACGCAGCGGTCATAGCCACCTATTTTTGTCAGAAGATCACGCATGACGCTATCGATGACCCCTTCCATGGGTGCAAGCACCAAACGGTGGTCTGTTGAGGGCTGGTTAATCGTGTGGGAATTCGTCATCGCGTGGCAAGCATACAGGAGCCGTGAATAGAGTCCTACGTTGGCATGGCGTGCGGGGCCGCCCTTTTGTAAACTAGGGCGCTAATCAGGCAGCCGTGACGGTAGGTGTCCATGAATCCAAATTACCTCGACTTTGAACAACCCATTGCCGAGCTCGAGGGCAAAATCGAGGAACTCAGCAATGTCGGCTCCGATGCCGACCTAAATTTGGCGGAGGAAATCGATCGACTGCGAGAAAAGAGTACGGGCCTCACTGAAAAAATTTATGCCGATCTCAGTCCCTGGGACATTGTGCGGGTTGCTCGACACCCCCAGCGCCCTTATACGTTGGACTATATCGAACATGTTTTTACTGAGTTCGATGAACTGCACGGGGATCGGCATTTCGGCGATGACAAAGCGATTGTAGGTGGCGTTGCGCGCCTCGAGGATCGCCCCGTTATGGTAATCGGTCAGGAGAAGGGCCGGTCAGTGAAAGATAAGGTATACCGAAACTTTGGTATGCCGAAGCCCGAGGGGTACCGCAAGGCGCTTAGGCTAATGGAAATGGCTGAGCGCTTTAAAATGCCGGTCATCACCTTAATTGACACTCCCGGAGCTTATCCCGGTATTGACTCGGAAGAGCGCGG
>JAQXAF010000090.1 GCA_029253085.1 Luminiphilus sp.
AGCTAACGACCCGAAAAGAATGCGCTATCACTGCGAGGGGGGTATCGTACGGATTCTCAAAAAAAGTGCAAGCTAACTATGACGATCCAACCAATAAGACCCTTTCATCTCGCCCTCCCTTGTCAAGATTTAGCAAAAACTCAAACCTTCTACTGCGACGTTCTAGGCTGCAGCCTTGGGCGGACCAGCGAGTGTTGGATCGATCTCAATTTGTACGGTCACCAATTGGTTTTTCATGATTGTGGCGGGGAAACTCTACAAGAAATGCATAATCCAGTAGATCAGCACGCCATTCCCGTGCCACATTTTGGGATTGTCCTGACGCCTCCAGACTTTGACACCCTCGCAGCGCGCCTCGAAGGCAAGGTCAATTGGATCTTAGAACCCAGCATGCGCTTTCAAAATACTGCTGGCGAACAGAAAACATTATTTTTTAGAGATCCCAACAATTACGCGTTGGAATTCAAAAGTTTCGCTGATGATCGTTTTCTTTTCGAGCCTTTCGAAAATTGAGTCCGCCCGAGATAAACCAAAAACATTCGGCCTGAAAGGTTAGAGGGCTCGCACAACCGCCTCTGAGCTGGCTTCACACGTAACGAGTGGGATCGGTCACACCGGCGTCAAAGAACCCCTGTGCTCTCAGCCTACAGCTGTCACAGCGACCGCAGGCGATGCCCGCATCACTAGCCTGATAGCAGGACACAGTCTCTCCATAGTCGACGTTAAGCTCAATACCACGAGAAATAATCTCAGCTTTGGTCATGTCAATAATAGGCGTGCAAATCTTGATCGGATCGCCCTCTACCCCTGCTTTGGTGGCAACCGCCGAAAGCGCGCCAAACGCCGAAATAAATTCGGGCCGACAATCTGGATAACCTGAGTAATCGACGGCGTTAACTCCTATATAAATTTCAGAGGCACCAACCACCTCAGCCCATCCTAAAGCAATAGATAAGAAGACTGTATTGCGCGCGGGAACATAGGTTACGGGTATTCCTTCGGTGGGCTCAACCGGCACATCAATCGCGTCGTCAGTCAGTGCAGAACCGCCAATACCTCGTAAGTCGAGGCTCACGGTTTTATGCATAGTGCCCTCGTATTTCGCAGCCACTTTGGCAGCCGCGGCCAGCTCAGCTCGATGCCGTTGTCCATAGTCAAAGCTTAGAGCGTAACACTGGCGGCCAGCAGCGTGAGCCATAGCCAGAACAGTAGCCGAGTCTAATCCACCAGAAGTCAGTACGACTGCTTTCATAAAATTGCTTCCCTTAGTGGCCCGGTGCGTCGTTCCAGAGCAATTTATGCAATTGCAGCTGAAATCGTGCGGGAACCCGGTCGTGCAGGAGCCACTGCGCTAGCTCTTGGGGGGCCAGTATTCCATGAGTGGGGGAAAACAAAACATCTCCCACCCGGTCTGATAACCTCAGCTCATCCAATTTAAAACAGGCCCAGTCATAGTCCCGGCGACTACTGATCACAAACTTTACCTGATCATGAAGGGTCAACTCAGTGATGTTGTCCCAGAGGTTTCTATGGGACTCACCTGAATCTGGGGCCTTGAGGTCCATAACCCTGCTCACGCGTTTATCAACATCGGCTATCGGCAATGCGCCGCTAGTCTCCAGCGATACCTCGTACCCTTCTTCACACAACCGGTTCAGCAGGTCCAAGCATTCAGGCTGTGCCAGGGGCTCGCCTCCCGTCACGCACACACGCAAGCAGCCAAAGCGCTCAATCTGCGTGAGGATCTGGTCCAGCGATAAAATTTCTCCGCCAGAAAATGCATACTCGGTGTCACACCAGACACATCTCAATGGACATCCGGTCAACCGCACAAACACAGTAGGCAGCCCAACGCTGCGGGCTTCCCCTTGCAAGGAGTGAAAGATCTCCGTGATGCGAAGTGTTGGATCCAACGAGGCCGTCATACTGAGCGCTTAAAAATTCTCGTCCAAAAAATCTCGAGCTAGCTGTGCCGCGGGATGACCAGAGTATTGCCGAATCACTTGGTCTAGATACTCGCGGGAACGCTCCCGATTACCCTTCAGGAAATGTACCTTACCCAGTTTGTAAAGTGCGTCCGGGACCTTCGCATTCTCAGGATACTGATCGAGTAACAGTTTAAAATTTTGTCTCGCAAGTTCTGGCTCAGGCGGCTCCACTACGAGATAGAGCTCTCCCAGCCAGTAATGTGCGTTGGGCGCATAAGCCCCCAAGGGATAGCGACCCAAAAAATTCTGAAACGCGCCGACAGCGCCAGCAAAGTTTCGCACTTTCACGTAACTGTAGGCCCCCTGATAAGCAGACTCCTCAGCAGGGTCTGCCACTAATGGCTCTGCCACAGGCCTCATAGGGATATCGGTATTGTTGGAAGGGTTGGGCGTATTCACACCGCCAAAAGTTAGGCCAGAGGTGTCCCCCGTTATTATCTCGGGGGCTTTAACATTAGCCAACTCAGCGAGCCTTCGATCTAGGTCGATATACCGCTCTAAGCTTTGCTCCTTGAGGCGCCTAATTTGAGACGTTTGTTCCTCGACAAGACCATTAAGACGCCGTACCTCTTCCTGCAGTTGCTGGACTTGAATCACCAGTGCACCTGCGTTGATAGGCGTCGTGGTGTCGTTGGCATCGGTTTCGATGGGCACGACCGTAGTGGTAAGCCCCGAATACGGTTTCACGCCTCCTTGCACAGCAGGCTGAACGCCCGGCCGTACGGTGCTCGTCGGTAGGCCAGCAGCCGCGGCGCTTTCCCGCTCGGCCTCAACATCAATAAAATCCTGAGCTGAGGCGTTAACAACCGCGATAAAGATCGATACGAAAATAAAAAAGCCGGCTATCACAGCCGGCTTGGTCTGGCTATTTTTCAATGGAAGCTTGCCTTATTTGAGCTCAACACGGCGATTTTGAGACCAATTCGCTTCGCTGGACCCAAATGCCACGGGATTTTCTTCGCCGTAACTAATGCCCTCGATACGGTAGCTGGGAACACCATTAGCAACCATGTAATCGCGGACCGCATTGGCACGGCGTTCACCTAGCGCCAAGTTGTACTCACGGGTACCGCGCTCGTCAGTATGTCCTTCGAGGCGCACGCTATCGTCGTTAGATAGCAACACCGCGATGTGAGCGTCTACCGCCATCCGGGCAGCATCCGTCATGGAGGAGCTGTCAAAATCGAAGTAAAAAACCGTACCGGCAGACATCGCCGCGTCTTGCAACTGCTGTTGCTCCGCAGCGGTGGCTGCTTCAGCTTGCGCCTGCGCTTCTATCGCTGCGCTCTCGGCAGCTGCGGCTTCTGCAGCGGCTGCTTCAGCGGCCGCGGCCTCAGCTGCTGCGTTATCGTTTGTCTCATTACCCGAACAGGCAACTAACAACAAGGAACCGAAAAGAATGCTGGCAAATTTACCGGCTACTGGAAATGATTTCATGAGTCCGTCCTGTCTGAAATTTGGTTGGATAAACCGCAGCGAGTAATGTAGCGCATCCTTTAGCAAATTACTGGCTCATTGCTAAATTTTATTCCAATTCGAGTTTCAAAACGCCAAAATTTACATTCGGAAGACCGTTATTTTGCCATTGTTCGCCAATTCACGGCAGATAAGGCGACCAAGCCGGCTCCTGAACCTCACCATCTCGAGCGGGTAGATTAAAGCTAACACCACCATCGACGGCCACGGCACCCAAAATACTCTTTCCATTTCGTTTGGTGGCATAGAGAACAATCGAGCCATTGGGCGCAATGGTTGGACTTTCGTCCAAGCTGGTGGTCGTCAAGACAGTCAATCGCTCTGTCACTAAGTCGTGAACCGCAATGTGGTACGCACCATCCTGCTGATGAACCAGCGCAACGTTACGGCCATCCTGAGCTACCCGGGCCCTCGCGTTATAACGCCCCTCAAAGGTCACTCTCGTGGTGTTACCGCTTTTAAGGTCATAACGATAAATTTGGGGGCGGCCACCACGATCAGAAGTAAACAGGAGGGACTGACCATCAGGCATCCAGGTCGGCTCCGTATCAATCGCATAATGCTGAGTCAAACGGGTCAGGCGCTTGGAGGCGAGATTCATGAGATAAATATCTGGACTGCCATCCTTACTGAGTACCATGGCCATAGAATTACCGTCAGGGGAGAACACCGGTGAATTATTCAGCCCCTTGAAATTTGTCAGCTGCTCGCGAGCGCCGGTACGCAGATTTTGCCGATAAATGGCTGGGCGCGATGTTTCGAAGGAAACATAAGCTACCTCCTCACCATCGGGTGACCAAGACGGGCCTAAAATGGGCTCGCGACTCTCCAACAGAACGATGGGTCTAGCGCCATCAGAGTCGGCTAGAGTCAATCGATAAAAATCTTTCCCCGCGGGGTTACGGGTCACCGAGACATAAAGCAACCGTGTCGCAAAAGCTCCGGGTATGCCCGTCAGTGACTGGTAAACCTCATCGGCAATTTTATGCGCCAACATTCTCACTTCCGAAGCCGCTCCCGTGACCACCCCCTCCTCTACTGACAGTTCCCTCGTGCTGTCAAAGAGTTGCCAGCTCAGCCGCAGGTTACCTGCAGCAGCTAATTCATACCGACCAATCAATACATAGTCACTGTTAATCGCACGCCAATCTCGGAAATATAGCTCCGAGCCACGAGAGGGATAACTGAGCATGTCGCGTCGACTGACGGGGGAAAATTGGCCACTGCGCGCAAGATCTGAGTCGATAATACGAGCGATATCCTCTGGCGAGGCACCGGGTCCTGACCAACCAAAAGGCACCACGGCGATGGGCGTTGGGTTATCGACACCACGGGTAATCTCTATTTGGAGCTGAGCCAGCGCAGGAAATGTTGCTGTACACAGACTAAAAATAACCACTCGCAATAAATAGGGCATCAGTACCTCAGATCTTCTGGACGGAAAATAAGTTGGAAGCGACGAAAATCACGTTCAAATACAGCACGTTCTAAAGATTTTACCTCAGAAAAGCGCGCGACTTTTTCAACTGCATTCACTGCGCTGCTATCAAAAGCAACATTACCGCTGGACTCCAATACCGTCACCCCGACAACATCCCCGGTTGGCACTAGGGCTATTTCAAGAACGGCGACCATATTATTGCGGGCCGAAGGGGGACGGGTCCAACGACCGATCACTGCCTGCTTAATCACGGCCGCCACTTGATCACTTACAGTACCCGTACTGCCTTTTTGGGTCAGTTGCTCGGAAGCGAGGGCCGACTCAATGTCACTGAGGGTCTCTTGACTCAATTGCTCTGGCGTACGCTCAGGCTTCGCTACCTCGAGGGGAACTTCAGGCTCAACCTTTTGTTGCGGCGTAACGGCGACAGGTAGCGGTTCTGTGGTTGGCTTGGGCTTGGGCTTGGGCTTGGGCTTGGGCTTGGGTTTAGGTTTAGGTTTGGGTTTGGGCTGCGCCTTCAACGTATCAGCAGAAACCAAGGTCGCTTTAATGGCAACCGGTGTCGAAGTGCGCGCCTCAATAGTCACCGGGTTAGCCCAGCGCACCATGAGCAATCCAGCCACTACGAGGTGTATAGCCAGCGTAAGCGCAACCGGCATTCCAAACCATGTCACTCGGTCTGAGAGAGTGCTCACGGGGCCATCGGTTCCTCTGTCACCAGACCGACTGAGGGTGCTCCTGAGGCCTGCAGAGCCGACATCACTTCGACCACCCTACCGTAGGGCACCGCCGTATCGCCCCAAACTAAAACCGGTTTATCGGGATCACGACGCAATACAGCGGAAACACGCTGTTGTACCGTGACCAACTCAAGCGCCTGTTTATCATTGCGACCCAAGTTTATAAACAAGCGCCCCGTTTTATCGACCGAAACAATGAGGGGCTCGCTGTCCTGATTTTTAACCGGCTCGGAAGCGGCATCGGGAAGATCAACCTTTACCCCTTGCATCAACATGGGGGCGGTCACCATGAAAATTATTAGCAGCACCAGCATGACATCGATGTAGGGCACTACATTGATTTCGGCAACAGCTCGACGTTTGCGCATAGGCGTTAACCCGCGTTGCGCCGTGCGCGCTGGGCGTAGGTCTGACGCTGAAGGATTCCAGAGAATTCATCGACAAAGGTATCGTAGTGATTAATCAAACTATCCGATCGTGCGGCAAAACGGTTGTAAGCCAGTACCGCAGGAATTGCGGCAAACAAACCCATGGCCGTAGCAATTAAAGCCTCAGAGATGCCCGGAGCGACGGTTGCAAGGGTCGCTTGGGTCGCGTTAGCCAGCCCACGAAATGAATGCATGATTCCCCAAACCGTGCCGAACAAACCAATGTAGGGACTGGTGGACCCTACAGAAGCTAAAAAGGGCAAGTTCGATTCCAGGCGGTCGCTCTCTCGCAGAGTGGCTACACGCATCGCCCGCCGTGCCCCTTCAAGTACGGCGTCAGCTTCGATATCTGACTGCTGAGACAACCGCGAGAACTCTTTGAAGCCTGCTCGAAAAATGCTCTCTACGCCAATGGGCGTTGCACCGTCAGCCAGAGCCTCATTGCCTTCCCGATAAATCTGTGCGAGATCGACACCCGACCAAAAATGTGCCTCAAACCCGCCGAGTTCCTCCGTCATTCGCCGGTACAACATGACCCGCTGAACAATCAAATACCAAGATGAAACTGAAGCCAATAAAAGAATTAGCATGACCACTTGTACGGTCCCACTAGCGCCAATGATCAGCTCCAGAATGCCTAACTCTTCACTCACACGAACCTCCCTACTCTCAAAATTCTATGAATCTGCAACCTTCTGGCGCAGGGTTGCGGGTAGGCGGCGTGGCCGACCGTCCTCACTGTTCACTAGGGCCAAAGTCACTTGGCCGTTTACCAAACATGTTGCGCCGCGCAGCACTGTTTGCGCAAAAGTCAGCGTCGCAGCGCCTGTATTCGTAATGCGCGCCGTTACGGTAATCGACTCGTCTAGCCGCGCGGGGCTCTGGTAACTGACATTGGCCTCCGAAACCACGAACATAAGATCATCGCCCGGAAAGGCCGGCTTGTCATAACCGAGTGACCGCATGTATTCCGTTCTGGCACGCTCAAAATATTTTAGATAATTGACGTAATAAACAATGCCTCCGGCATCAGTATCTTCTATATAGACCCTCACGGGCAGTGAAAATTCCCGAGACTGCAGCGCTGTCACAGATCGACATCCAAGTCCAAGGGCAAAGTATTGTCTCGATCAGCGCGAGGCATTTGCATTCCAAAATGCCGATACGCAGCTTGCGTTACCATTCGGCCACGGGGTGTGCGCAGTAGGTAACCCTGCTGAATGAGGTAAGGTTCGAGCACATCTTCCAGGGTGCCACGCTCCTCTGATAAGGCAGCAGCCAGACTATCAACACCTACAGGGCCACCTTCAAACTTTTCTATTAGCATGAGCAAAAGGCGGCGATCTAGGTGATCAAGGCCCAGTTGATCAACATTGAGCATGTCCAAAGCCTGCTGGGCGACTAGCTCAGTAACCCTGCCGTCTGACTTAACCTCCGCGTAATCCCTGACCCGACGCAAAAGGCGATTGGCAATCCGAGGGGTTCCCCGTGCGCGTCGCGCCATTTCTCTGGCACCCGCATCATCGACTGGGATCTCTAGCAATTTGGCCGAGCGCGCCACAATTTTTGTTAGATCGTCGACTTCGTAAAACTCAAGACGCTGCACGATGCCAAAACGGTCCCGCAGCGGCGAGGTCAAAAGCCCAGCGCGGGTCGTCGCGCCCACCAGAGTAAAGGGCGGAAGGTCGAGCTTGATGGATCGGGCAGCTGGTCCCTCTCCAATCATGATATCGAGCTGATAATCTTCCATAGCAGGATAAAGAATTTCTTCGACATAAGGGCTAAGCCGGTGAATTTCGTCGATAAACAAGACATCACCCGGTTCGAGATTTGTCATTAGCGCGGCAATATCCCCCGCTTTCTCGAGTACTGGTCCACTCGTCGTCTTCAAAGCCACACCCATTTCATGGGCGATAATACTGGCGAGAGTTGTCTTACCCAGCCCTGGTGGCCCAAAAATAAGCGTGTGGTCTAGGGGTTCGCCTCTTTGTTTTGCCGCGGCTAGAAAAATTTCCATTTGTTCGCGCACGACACGCTGACCCAGGTAGTCCTCAAGGGATTTAGGCCGAATGGCGCGATCCAACTGCTCATCAGCCCGAGCTCCCTGCTCTGGAGCGATCAATCGATCCGTTTCAATAGTCATCGATTGCCCTTCGGCGCTGACGCCTTCAAGGCCCGCCGAATCAGTTCTTCACTGGATTCGATCGACTCGTCATCGACCGCCGCGACTAGCCGGGATGCCTCAGGAAGTTTGTAGCCCAATGCGACCAGTGCTTGCTCGGCCTCAGTGCGACTGTCCATTGCCTGCGCGACCGACCCAAATTGCCCCTGGGCGCCCGGTATCGATGGCGACAGCTCCTCGAGCCATTTACCGGCCTTATCACGCATCTCCACCAGGAGTCGTTCAGCGGTCTTACGTCCAACTCCAGGTAGCGCCACCAATGTCGCGACATCATCACGCTGCAAACACTGGGCAAACGCACGGGCATCGAGGCCCGAAAGCAGCGCCAGTGCAAGTTTAGGCCCGACCCCACTCACCTTGATCAACTCGCGAAAAAGACGCCGATCGACCTCTTCCCTAAACCCATATAACAACTGGGCATCTTCCCTCACGACAAAATGAGTCAGCAGCGTCACCTCTTCCCCCACATCGGGAAGATCAAACAACGTCGTCATCGGCACCTGCAGCTCGTAACCGATACCGCCAACTTCCACCAGTAACTCAGGTGGCCGCTTTACGATGAGGCGCCCACGTAAATATCCTATCATCAGCCGTACTCAGCGTGACCGACCACGGCTGCGAACCGTGGCAGGAATGTGTTGTAAAGATTGGCTCGAATGCAAATGACACAGTGCTGCCGCTAGCCCGTCAGCGGCATCTTCCTTCGGTGCGGCGGGTAGTTTAAGCAATACTTTTACCATATGTTGTACCTGCTCTTTGCTAGCGGCTCCGGTGCCAACAACGGCCAACTTAATTTGACGTGCCGCATATTCGTAAACGGTCATGCCTCTGTGAACACAAGCCGCCATCGCAGCTCCGCGGGCATGCCCAAGTTTCAGTGCGGCATCGGGGTTCCGCGCCAAAAACACCTCTTCAATTGCCAATTCATCAGGGCTGAATTCATCAATAATGCTGTTAAGCGAAGAAAATAGCACACCTAGGCGAGGCCCAAGAGGCTGATCTACGGGTAATCGAATAATGCCGCTAGTCACGTAAACTGCAGCTTTACCCTCTGTCCTAATAACGCCAAACCCTGTTTTTCTCGAACCGGGGTCAATACCCAGAATCGTGGCCATGGCAAATCCCTTTTCGCTCAGTGCATTCTGACTGAAACTAAGCCCAACGTCACAGAAAGAGAAGCGTCTTTCTTTTAATCGTTTTTAACCACATCAGGACGGCGCAATTTAATGCTCAGCTCTCGAAGTTGAGCATCACTGACCCGCCCCGGTGCTTCGGTCATCACACAAGAGGCTGTTTGGGTTTTAGGGAATGCAATAACGTCTCTAATTGACTGTCCACCCACCATCAGTGTCACCAATCGGTCGAGACCGAATGCCAGACCACCATGAGGCGGCGCCCCATACTGCAGAGCATCGAGTAAAAAGCCAAACTTCTCGGCAGCTTCATCTGGATCAATACCCAATACATCAAAAACAGCCTGTTGCATATCGGGGCGATGTATTCTCATCGAGCCGCCGCCAAGCTCCGATCCATTGAGCACCATGTCATAGGCGCGGGATAGCGCCTCTGATGGGTTTTCTCGCAAAGCGGCTTCGTCACAAGCCGGCGCCGTAAACGGGTGGTGCAACGGCGTAAGTTCACCCTTACCGTTCTCCTCAAACATGGGAAAATCAACTACCCACAAAGGTGCCCAGCCAGCCGCGACTAACCCTAAATCTTCCGCCACTTTTAACCGCAAAGCACCTAAGGATTCGTTAACAACCTTGCGCGTGTCAGCGCCGAAGAAAATAATATCGCCATCTTTGGCCTCAAGTCGGTCCATTAATTGATGGACAACATCTTCAGGCATAAATTTCAGAATGGGCGATTGCAGACCCTCAAGGCCCTGCGCTAGGTTGTTTACCTTGATCCAGGCCAATCCTCGAGCGCCATAAACGCTGACATGGCGAGCGTAATCATCAATCTCTTTTCGCGATAATTTAGCGCCACCATCAACCTTTAGTGCCGCAACTCGACCCGATGCATCCTGAGCCGGACCACTAAACACCTTAAACTCCACGCCCGACATAAGATCGTCAATGGAGACAAGCTCCAGCTTAATGCGCAGGTCAGGCTTATCTGAACCATAACGCTCCATGGCTTCATGCCATGTCATGTGAGGGAAGTCACCGAGATCAACATTAAGGTGCTCGGTGAAAACCGATCGAACCAACCCCTCTGTCAGGGTCATAATATCGGACTCTTCCAGAAATGAAGTTTCTAAATCAATCTGGGTAAATTCGGGCTGGCGATCCGCACGTAAGTCCTCGTCCCTGAAGCATCGGGCGATTTGGTAATACCGGTCGAAACCCGAAACCATCAGCAGTTGCTTAAACAGCTGGGGAGACTGTGGCAGGGCAAAAAAATCACCTTCGTGTGTGCGACTTGGGACCAAATAGTCCCGTGCACCTTCCGGCGTAGCGCGAGTCAGAATAGGGGTTTCGATGTCGAGAAAACCGTGGCCATCTAAATACTGTCTTATGGATGAGGTCAGTCGAGCACGAAACATCAGATTATTCTGCATCTCGGGGCGACGTAAATCCATGTAACGGAATTTAAGCCGTACATCCTCACCCACCGAATGATGAGCATCTAGGGGGAAAGGGGGGGTAGCAGACTCGCTCAACAAGTCGATCTCTTTACCGAGTATCTCTATTGATCCGGTTGCCATGGCGGGGTTTATTGTGCCTTCGCCACGAGCACGAACACGGCCTGTGATTTTTAATACGTATTCGCTGCGGACCCGGTCGGCCAACGCAAAGGCGGACTCAGTATCAGGATCAAACACGACCTGCACAATGCCTTCGCGATCACGCATGTCTAAAAAAATGACCCCACCGTGATCACGGCGGCGATCTACCCAGCCGTAAAGCGTTACCGTGTTATCGATATCCGATTCACCGACCAAGCCGCAGTAATGTGTACGCATACTATTTTCACCATGTCCTTGCAGGGATTCAAACGCCCGTTGCTATGTAGTCGTGCTACCTGACTGACCTGAGGACTTTTTCCCCTCGCCAGATGACCCAGAAGAACCTTCGGAGGCCGCCTTCGTGCCACCCTCGCCTTTGCCGGGAGCCGACTTCTCACCTGAGCTATTTTTCTCTTTGCCGTCACCCGCAAGATTCTTCTGGTTACCGGTCTTAAAATCGGTCTCATACCAACCGCTCCCCGCCAATCTAAAGGCTGGCGCACTGACTTGCTTGCGCAACGTCTCCTTCCCACACTCTGGGCAGGTTGTAAGCAGTGCATCTGACAGCTTCTGTAAGGCTTCGAGCTGATGCGAGCAGTCACTGCACCGGTAATCATAAATCGGCACGTCGGTGTCTCCCAACAGGAACAGATAAATTGTTCCAGACAAATGGAGTGGAATTAGAAACTTATGAGGGAGCGGAGGGTACCGGAAAAGCCGATCTGTTTAAACCAGACTTGACTTGAACTTTGATGAGCGGCGTTTTTTTTTACAGCCCATCTTGGACTTTTTGCTGTGCGCAAACCGCCGGCACGTATCGGCGCACCCTGCATTGCAGGCACCGATGACGTCTCTATTGAAATTCCCTCGGAACCGAAGCCCCGAGGGAATGCTGAAAAGCCGCTATTAGTTAGCGAACTCCTTCATTTTCTTCAGGGGACGAATTTTTACCGCTGTACTAGCAGGTTTCGCCTTGAACATCGTCTCTTCACCGGTGAAAGGGTTGATACCCTTACGCGCCTTAACTGCAGGCTTACGTACCGTCGTGATTTTCATCATGCCTGGAATTGTAAATTCCCCGGCACCGCGCTTTTTGATACTTCCCTCAATCAGCGCATCCATTTGCTGCATCACATCAGAGACCTGCTTTTTCGTCAGACCGGTGTTATCAGCAATGGTGCCAACGATCTGTGTCTTGGTCATCTTGGTAGAGATGGCCTTCACTTTCGCAGGAGCCGCCTTAGCTGCCGGCTTTTTAGCCGGTGCCTTCTTGGCTGCTGCTTTTTTCTTTGCGGGTGCTTTCTTCGCTGCTGCTTTTTTGGTTGCCATGGGTCTTTATCACCTTTTTAGTAGTGGTATGGAGACTGGGTAACCGACTCCAAACCCTTAGAATCAAGCGTTTGAAGTGCAGTTCTATCGATTCAACACGAGAATATGCTGCAAAACAAGGGGGTTTTTTCTAAAAATACATAAAAACCCCTATTTTTTTAGTATTTTTCTCCACAGACAAAGTTATGCCAAGTTTGCTTCCGCCCATTGCTGTCTCTCCGTACAATTGGTGCCTTTGTTTTGGGAGTCGCACTATCATGCGTGCCAGCCAGTTTTTACTATCAACCCTCAAAGAAACACCTGCTGATGCTGAAATCATCAGCCACCAGCTTATGCTGCGAGCCGGTCTCATCCGCCGCGTAGCAGCAGGCATATACAACTGGATGCCACTAGGACTGCGCGTAATTCGACGGGTTGAACGGGTTGTCAGGGAAGAAATGTGTCGTGCTGGTGCCCTAGAGATCAGCATGCCCGTGGTACAGCCCGCGGAACTTTGGTTGGAGTCTGGGCGCTGGGAGCAGTACGGCCCAGAGCTGGCGCGGCTTCATGATCGGCACGATCGCGAGTTTTGTCTGGGCCCCACCCACGAAGAAATTATCACCTCATTAGGTCGCAGCGAAATCAAGAGCTACAAGCAGTTACCCTTGAACTTCTTTCAAATTCAAACCAAATTTCGCGACGAAATTCGACCCCGTTTTGGCGTCATGCGGTCGCGAGAATTTATCATGAAAGACGCCTATTCTTTTCATGCCGATCAAGGGTCACTAGAACAAACCTACTGGCGCATGCACGAAGCCTACACGGCAATTTTTACCCGACTAGGCCTGAACTTTCGATCAGTCGAGGCTGACACGGGATCTATAGGTGGCAGTCACTCCCACGAATTTCATGTTCTCGCAGACGCTGGGGAGGACGCTATCGCCTTTTCAGACGCTAGCGACTACGCGGCGAACGTCGAGTTGGCACCTGCACTAGCGACAACTATCACCGCTTCTGAAATCAGTGAATCAATAGAATTTGCAACGCCAGGGGTCAAAACTATTGACGATTTGGTCAATCAGGCGGGCATTACCATTGCCGAGACGGTTAAAACGCTATTTGTTAAAGGTGAAGATGACCAAATCGTTGCCTTAGTCCTGCGAGGCGACCATCGCCTCAACGCCCTTAAAGCAGAAAAAATCCCGGGTATCGTATCCCCTCTAGAAATGGCGGAAGAGGCACGGGTTCTGTCCGTCGCGGGTGCAGGATTTGGCTCCCTTGGCCCTGTCGGCCTAAATGTGCGTATTGTTGCTGACCCAAGCGCAGCGGCACTCAACAGCTTTGTTTGCGGCGCAAATAAAGATGGCTTTCACCTAAAGGGTGTCAACTGGTCACGGGATTTACCCGATATTGAAACCGTAGATATACGCGAGGTCATTGCCGGAGATGCTAGCCCTTGCGGTCAAGGGACTCTGGAAATTCGTCGCGGCATTGAAGTGGGGCACATTTTCCAGCTGGGAACCAAATACAGTGAAGCTATGAAGGCCGTAGTCCTCAACGAGGAAGGCAAGTCTGTACCCATGGCAATGGGGTGTTATGGCATTGGTGTCACCCGAATTGTCGCCGCGGCCATCGAGCAAAATCATGATGAACAAGGCATCATTTGGCCAGATGCCATGGCTCCCTTTGAAGTTGCACTGGTTCCGCTCAATATGGATAAGTCAGAGGCGGTAGCCACCGCGACAGAGGCCCTCTACGAGCAGCTCATTGATTTGGGCGTGGAAGTTTTCATGGATGACCGCAAAGAGCGGCCGGGCGTTAAATTCGCTCAAATGGAGCTTATTGGAATTCCAATACGCGTTACTTTGGGCGACAGGTCTCTTGCAGAGGGCAATATCGAACTTCAAGAGCGCACCAGTGATCAGAAGCAAATGGTGCCCGTTTCAGAGGCTGCCAAGGCGATTACCGCCATGATTCGCCGTGCTTAATACCGCCCGAGCCGGGCTGCTATTATGCTTTTGGAGCTGGGTATCTATCGCGGCAGCAGACAGCGCCAACGCCGAGAGGGCCGCAATGCGCACCTTTCTCGAACAGTCAATTGCCAGCGCCACCAGCTTCGAGGATCGCTTTGACGCTGAAGTCTGGCTGCTTGATATGCAGAATCGCCTGACGCCCTTTATGCCGGGCCCTGAAGATCGGGTGCAATTTCTGACCCTAGTCCATAGGGAGGCTCTGGCCGCTGACTTACCCCCAGAGTTGGTACTGGCAGTCATTGAGGTTGAAAGCCATTTTGACCAGTTTGCAGTATCCAGAGCAGGGGCCCAAGGCTATATGCAAGTCATGCCTTTTTGGAAAGATGAGATTGGGAGATCCGAAGACAACCTGACGCGCAGTGACACCAACTTGCGTTATGGCTGCAAAATTCTTCAGTTTTACTGGCAACGAGAATCCGGTGATTTACATCGTGCGTTGGCAGCTTATAACGGCTCACTTGGCAGCCAGACTTACAGTAATAAAGTGTACCGTGCTTGGCAAAGTCGCTGGCGCATCGCGCCGCTGGACTGGTAATTTATGGCTAACCGCTTTTAACAACGGTGCACGTCTATCTAGAAGTGTGCATCCAAAACAAGGGATTGGCGAACTATGGTCGACCTACAGGCGTTTACCCGCTGGAACTCTGATCTCGCTAAAACGGTGGGTGCGATTGGAGGGGGCGAGTTTTTCAATCAACTTTTCTCGGCCCTCGCTGACCAGGTCGCCCACATTTACCCTCAAATTTGGCTATACCATCGCGATCTTCCACCCAGAGTTCTCTATCACGAGATACCCGCTCACGCCGTAGAGCTGCAAATAGATCGCTATCTTGATGGGCCTTACCGGGAAGATCCATTTTATCAAATATCGATGAACAGTCCGCGCAGCAGCATTTATAAATTGGGTCGCCTGACAGGAAACACCTTTGAAGACAGTGGCTATTACCGCGAATACTACGGCGACACAGGGACCTGTGACGAAATAATTTTTCTGACGCGCTTAGACGATGGCAGCGTGGTGAACTTTTGTATTATGCGCAGCGGCAATGATATCCCCTTCAACGACGAGGAATACGATCTGCTTTACAGCGTATCTGAAATTGTCGCGTCGCTCATTCAGTCGCATTGCCATCGAGACGACTTTGCAACGACCAACCTGTTACAACCAGGTCTAGACGCCCAAATAGACCTCGCGTTTAAAACCTTCGGCAGGGATTTTGTGAGTCCACGGGAGCGCGAGGTCTTAGAGCTAATGCTTAGGGGCTACGGCGCGGATACCTCAGCTGAACGACTTTTGATCTCTCTGGAGACGGTACGGCGACATCGCAAGTCACTTTACAAGAAGCTTGATGTGTCCTGTCAGGCCGACTTATTTGCACTCTTTATCAACACAATGCCTTACATCGGCAACGCTCAGGGCGGCGACCCTTTGTCTATCTACATGCAATAGCCCGCAAATCTTTGAACTAGCTCACAAAAATGCCCTGAGCACTGCCCTGTTTGGGGCATTGCCTGCACCGGATTGACCACTCAGACTTTCGCCTTTACACATTAAGCGGTGATACCCGTGCAACGCGAAGTCGAATTATTCCTGAAGGCCTACCCGTCTGTCGAAATGATAGAGGCGCTCATTACGGACTGTAATGGGGTTGCAAGAGGCAAGTGGATTCCTCGGGGAAAAATACAATCTGTCCTAGACGACGGCTTGAAGCTGCCAAAATCCGCGTTAGGTTTGGACATTTGGGGGCGGGACATTCCCGAGCTGGCCCATGCCAACGGTGATATCGACGGCTACTGCATGGCGGTAGAGGACTCTTTGAAGCCTGTCCTTACTTCCCGAGGCATCGATCAGGGACAACTGATCATGACCATGGTTGATGAAACTGGCGCCCCCTATATGGGTGACCCCAGGCAAATTCTTGCCAAAGTCATGGCAGGCTTCTCAGAGCGAAATCTGAAGCCCTGTATGGCTGCGGAGCTGGAATTCTACCTGCTGCCCGACCCCGGGCGGGATAAGCCACTAAGAGATTCCCTCGATAGCCTAAATACTTTGGGCGGCAATCTTTATGCGCTCAATGAACTCGATCACCACAGTGAAATGCTGGATCTCTTACGAGAGACCTTTAAAACACAGGATCTCCCCTACGAGGGCATCATCAAAGAATCGGCCCCCGCGCAGTTTGAAATCAATATGGCACACAGCGACAACGTGATGCTGATGGCGGATCAAATCATTAGAATGCAGCGCTGCATTCGCAGAGTGGCCAGCCAGTGTAATTTGATCGCCAGCTTCATGCCCAAGCCCCTCGACAATGAAGCCGGGAACGGTATGCACATTCACTGCAGTGTGCTGGAGGAACGAGGGCTCAACATCTTCAATGACGGTAATGATGAGGGCAGCCCTCTACTAAAACAGGCTATTGCAGGATGTTTAGCGTTAATGCCTGACTCCATGCTGATTTTCGCACCGAGCTTCAACGCCTATCGACGCTTTCAAGCGGGTAATCATGCGCCGACTGTTCCAACATGGGGTTATGACAATCGCACCACTGCACTGCGCGTGCCCTCGGGGCCACAAACAGCTTTACGTATCGAGCATCGCGTTGCCGGTGCCGATGCGAATCCCTATTTGGTAATGGCGGTGATGCTGGCTGGAATCTTGCACGGCCTGGAAAACAAAATGGAGCCCCCCGCGGCAATTGAAGGTAACGCTTGGGATATGAAACACGACACCCCCGATCTTCCCTGCCTAATGAACGTAGCCGTGGAAAAGTTCCTTAACTCTCCACTGATCGAGCAGTACCTAAGCGCAGAATTCCAGTTGCTCTACGGTAAGACCAAAGAACAAGAACTGAATGAATTCCAACGCCGAGTGACCGACTTCGAAATTGAAAGCTATCTGCGAGGTTAATTCCAGTGCTGATCCATAAAGCCCTATTGCCGTATGATTCAGCATCCAACGATGCTTAGGAACTAGCCCAATGACAACTGCCTACGACTTTCAAGCGAGCGCTGCTAATGGCGCGACCATCAATTTAGAGGACTATCGGGGACGCGTTTTACTGATCGTCAATACCGCCTCCAAATGCGGCTTCACCCCCCAGTACGAGGGCCTTGAAGCGCTACAAGCCCAATATCACGACAAGGGGTTCGATGTACTGGCATTTCCCTGCAATCAGTTTGGTGGCCAGGAGCCCGGTAGCGAGGAAGAGATCGTAGAATTTTGTACCACGCGGTTTAGTTCTACATTCCCGATTTTTGCAAAAATCGAGGTCAACGGAGCGGACACCCACCCTCTGTACGGATGGCTCAAAGGGCAGGCCAAGGGCATCATGGGTACTGAGCGTATTAAATGGAATTTCACAAAGTTCCTAATCAATGCTGAAGGAAACGTTGCCAAACGCTATGGGTCACAAACAAAACCCGCCGCTATAGCCAAAGATATCGAAGAATTGTTGTAAGGTTTTCGCTATGGCGTTTCCAGGCCCTTTGTCTTGGCGAGGGGCTGACACACCGGCTTAAGCCGTAGGGCAAAACTGTGCGATTAAAAATACCCCGAATCAAGCCGCTAGCCGACGAAGACATTGGAGATGAAATTCGCAGCCAGCTGGGTGAGCAATTTACCGGCCATCCAGTTTTCAATGTTTTCCGAACCTTGGGAAAATCTCTCAAGGCCTATCGACGGTTCATGGCTTGGGGCGGCTATATTTTGTCATCGGATAACGACCTCGATCCTCGAGATCGAGAACTCGTTATTCTTCGCACGGGTTACAACTGGAAATCAGGATATGAATGGGCGCAACATGCTCGAATAGGCCGCGCCTGCGGCCTTAGCGAAACCGAAATTAATCGTATCAAGACGGGTCCCAGTGATTCCAAATGGAGTGATCGAGACCGCGCGCTACTCTATGCCACAGACGAGCTCACCCAAAATGCCTTTATCAGTGACGCGAGCTGGGCAGCCCTGAAAGATTTTTCGGAAAAGCAACGTATGGATCTGGTCATGACGGTCGGACAGTACACCCAAGTATCGATGATGCTCAACAGCTTTGGGGTCCAGCTGGATCCGGGTTACACCCTGGATCCTGATTTGGACGGGCGTCAATAAATCAGGTCATCTTGGACGGCATGCAGTCACTGCAAGACACCGCTTCAGTGCTCACGGGTTTCCCGAAACTGAATGTCAGGCCAGCGCTCTTCCATCAATGCCAAGTTGACTCGGGTTGGCGCCAGATACGTCAGGTAACCACCGCCATCTTCAGAGAGGTTGTCCTCAGCCTTCTTGCGAAACTCCTCCAATTTGCGGGGGTCCTCGGCTTCTATCCAACGCGCGGTGTAAACGTTAACCGGTTCGTAGATCGCCTCAACTTTATATTCGTCCTTTAACCGATAGGCCACGACATCAAATTGCAGCTGACCCACAGCCCCCACCACTAAATCGGTGGACATAAGAGGCGAAAACACCTGCGTCGAGCCCTCCTCGGAGAGTTGTTGAAGGCCTTTCTGCAGTGCTTTGAGCTTCATCGGATCTGTCAGTCGAATACGTCTAAACAACTCGGGAGCGAAGTGGGGAATTCCCGTGTAGCGAAGGTCCTCGCCAAGGGTAAAGGTATCCCCTATCTGAATAGTTCCGTGATTATGAAGACCAATAATATCCCCCGAAACCGCCTCATCAACCAGTACCCGCTCACCGGCTTTAAACGTTACCGCGTCGGCTATTTTGACGTCTTTGGCGGCACGAACGTGGCGCATTTTCATCCCCTTGGCGTAGCGCCCTGAGCAAATCCGCACAAAGGCAATTCGATCGCGGTGCTTGGGATCCATATTCGCCTGAATCTTAAAGACAAACCCGGAAAAAGGCTCTTCCCTGGCATCAACAATCCGGGTTCGAGTTTCGCGAGGTAAGGGCTTGGGTGCCCACTCTACAAATTTATCGAGCATTTCCCGAACGCCAAAATTACCCAAGGCGGTGCCAAAAAATACAGGGGTCAATTTACCGTTGAGAAAAGCATCCTGATCAAAGGGGTGGCTCGCCCCTTTTACGAGTTCAATTTCATCACAAATTGACGCGTATTCATCATCTAGTAATGCCCTAGCCTCGGAAGAATCCAGTCCTTCGATCCGGGTATCGGGGGGTAGTAACGCATTGTGGCCTGACTCAAAAACGTGAATCACGTCATCGCGCAAGTCATAGACGCCCTTGAAATGACGACCCATGCCGATAGGCCAATTCACAGGCGCACCGGCAATACCCAGCACCGCCTCTATCTCGTCTAGCAACTCGATAGGATCGCGAATATCCCTGTCCATCTTGTTCACGAAAGATACGATGGGCGTATCCCTCAACCGACAGACGTTCATCAGTTTGATGGTTCTATCCTCGACACCCTTTGCACCATCGATCACCATAAGAGCTGAATCGACCGCTGTCAGCGTTCTATAAGTATCCTCAGAAAAATCCTCGTGGCCCGGCGTATCTAGAAGATTAACCGTCCGATCTCGATAGGGAAATTGCATCACTGAGGAGGTTACTGAAATACCGCGCTCCTGCTCCAAGGTCATCCAATCAGATGTTGCATGGGGCCCGCGCTTGCCCTTTACCGAACCCGCAACCTGTATCGCATTACCCAGCAGCAGCAGCTTTTCGGTAATCGTGGTTTTTCCCGCATCGGGGTGGGAAATAATGGCAAAGGTGCGCCGAGCTTCAATATCGCGTTTCAAATCTGCCACGGTATCCGACATGTTGGTTCCTCCTGAAGCGCGGGATTATGCCAGTGCCAATGTGCACCCGCCATGAAGTCAGCGATGAAACCGGGACAAAGGGGCTGAAATACCAATAATCTCAGCGAATAACGCAAGAAATCAGGAATTCGAGCGCGTAAACTCATGCTCCAAGCTATCGAGCAGTGCTTGTCCAACGGCCTTTTTGTCCACGGCGTTAACACCCAGCAAAGACGCCATCGAAATCACCTCAAGCCCAACGTGGCCGCAAGGATTTATCCGGCGAAAGGGCTCGAGATCCATATCAACATTTAAAGAAACGCCGTGGTAACTGCAGCCCCGAGATACTTTCAGTCCAAGAGCCGCGATTTTCTTTCCATCGACGTAGACCCCTGGGGCCTTGGGATCGGCCAAACCCTGAATGCCATATTGTGCAAGCAGTGCGATCACCGCTCGCTCGATAGCGGTCACTAAGCCTCTTACGGTAAGGCTTCCCCGTCGAATATCGAGCAACACATAAACTACCCACTGACCCGGTCCGTGATAGGTGACCTGGCCTCCCCGGTCAATTTTCACCACAGGAATATCGCCGGGAGCTAGTAAGTGCGTCGACTTTCCCGCCACCCCCTGGGTGAATACGGCGGGATGTTCGAGCAACCATAGTTCGTCAGGGGTATCCGCACCTCGACTTTGGGTGAAGGCCTTCATCGCTGAAAACGTTTCGTCATAATCAACAAGCCCTAGCAGGCGGCGCTCAATCACGACTCAAATCACCATGGAGACCCGGCCCGTCGCCATCAAATCTTGATGGAGCGCCGCAAGCTGGTCTGGACCCGTCGCCTCGATGACCAGTGTTAAAGACAAGAATGTCCCAGCTTTTGAAGGGCGACGCTGGGTTAGACTTCGATCAAAAGCAGGCGCATGAACCTCGAAGACTTCATTAATAACTGCCTCAAAATCATCGCTCGCGCGGCCCACTACTTTTACCGGGTAGCGGCAAGGAAACTCTATCTTTGGGGCTTCCGGTTCCATGGATATTCCTTAGCAGGGCCTCAAGGACTGAATATTTGAGAGAGCCACAGCAAAAACCCATCCCACAGCCGCTTAAAGAACCCTGCCGCCTCGACAGTTTGCAAAGCCTGTAGGGGCCTCTCTAACAACAGCTCTCCATCGAGAAGAACCTGTAACTGACCTATGACATCACCTTTATTAATAGGGGCTTGTAGTGGGTCATCAAAGGTGACCATCACCTCAGCTGTAGCCTGGGTTCTGGGCACAATGACAGTGACAGACTCCAATAAACCGCCATCAATCGCCTCGGTCTTACCTTTCCAAACACGCGCACGACCCAGTGACGTCGCCCCAGTAACGGCTTCCAAGTTTTCATAGAATCGAAACCCGTAGTTTAGAAGCGAACGCGTTTCTGCCTTGCGACTACGCGTACTATTACTGCCGAGAACCACAGAAATGAGACGCATCCCCTCCCGCTCCGCTGAAGCTACGAGGCCGTAGCCGGCGACACTGGTGTAGCCGGTTTTCAAGCCATCAACCGAGGGGTCCTCGCGCAAGAGGTGATTTCGGTTTTTCTGGGTTATCTCGTTGTACGTGTAGGACTGCTGGCGATACACACGGTATCGATCAGGGTGATCACGAATCGTCGCAATGGCGAGTGAACCAAGGTCACGTGCCGTTGTTAGGTGGTCTGAATTTGGCAAACCGTGAGTATTTTCAAAGTGGGTTGCGGTCAGCTCTAGCTCTTCGGCATAGCGATTCATCAGGGAAACAAACGCCTCCTCGCTACCGGCAATATGCTCCGCGATAGCAACCGTCGCATCGTTACCTGAGGAGATGGCGATGCCTTGCTCAAGCTCGCCCACCGTCACCGATTTGCCGGGCTCAATCCACATTAATGAGGACCCGCGAAACTTCGGGTTCTGGGACCAGGCATTACGACTGACCGTAACCTCGTCATCGAGAGACAGCCTCCCCGCATCGACCTCTTCTGCAAGAATGTAAGAGGTCATCAACTTGGTCAGGCTCGCCGGGGGCAAGCGGGTGTCGATATTATGCTCGACCAGAACTTCCCCAGTAGCGAAGTCTATCAAGAGGTAGGCATCTGCATTGATTCCCGGTGGCGCGGGTACAAGGGTCACCGCCTTGGCAGAGGCGCTTAGGACCAGAGTAAGAAATACAACGAAAGCAGGGCTTTTCATGCGGTCTCGTAGCACCTTAGTAATAATAAGAAACATAATGGTATCAGTGACTCCTCACTAGGGGGACAAATCAAAAAAAAAGCGCCGACCTAAGGTATGGGCTGCCCTTGAGGTAAACCGGCAGCGCGCAACTGGTTTTGCGCGTTAATTAGTGCCCCTGGGGTATCAAAAGGTCCCACACGCACCCGAAAAATAACACCCACTTCAGCTGTAGCTGGAAAAACCACTGCGGGTACGTTCACCAAACGCTGCGAATCTGCCGCCAATGCCGTCGCCGTAGCCTCGTTCATAAAGGCTCCCAACTGCAGGGTAAGGTACTCATCAACCCCATGACTCCGAAGATCGGACACCCCCATAACTTCCACGGTCTCAATGCGCACTTTTGCGGTTCCCTGATCAGCAAAACCCAAGCGCACAGCAGCACCATAGGAAAGATCCAACATGCGGTCGGGGTGGAAGGGGCCTCTATCGTTCACCCTGACGACCATACTGGCTTGATTCTCAAGGTTGGTAACTCGCACAAAGGTAGGAATGGGGAGTGAGCGGTGAGCAGCCGTGGGCTCATAGGCACTAAAGCGCTCACCGTTTGCGGTAGCGCGGCCGTGAAATTTTAGTCCGTACCATGACGCAACACCCTCTTCAGAGTAATTCTGGGCACTGCTCAAAACGGTATAAGTTTTACCGTTTACCGTGTAAGGACTGCTATTTCCTGCACGAGTAATGGGCTCTGCATAGGGGATGGCATCGGGCACAGCACCCGGAGAGATGGGTGGGGGCGCCCGATCAGCCTCTTCGACAGAATGCGCGCATCCGCCCAATAGGCCCAAAACTACCAACATCCAAAAAAAATTAGGCACCTGCCGCCAAACTCTCAATCTCTTGACTCAGCTGCCAGACGCTCAACGCATACATTGCACTGTGGTTGTAGCGGGTAATCACGTAAAAGTTCTCAAGGCACAGCCAATACTCGTAACCTTCAGGGCCTTCGAGACGCAATGGCGTGGCCACAAGAGAGATATCGGTAGCACTACGGGGTGCAAAGCCCTGCTCAGCAAGTTCTCCCACCGTCTTTTTCGGCTTAAGTCCACCGTCAAACAATTCGGCACTGGCACCGTCGTAATTGGCGGGCACAATAACGGCGGCTCCCGGTTGCCAGCCGTGTCGGAGAAAGTAATTGGCGACACTGGCTATGGCGTCGTCTGTATTAGTCCAGATGTCGGCAACGCCATCACCATCATGATCAATAGCATAAGCCCGGTAACTCGATGGCATGAATTGGCCATAGCCCATCGCTCCCGCGTAGGAGCCCTTTAACGTGAGTGGATCTTTACCGCTGTCGTAGGCCAAAACGAGAAAATTTTCGAGTTCACGGGTAAAGAAGGGCGAGCGCTTGGGGTAATCGAACGCGAGTGTCGCCAGAGCATCAATGACTCTGTAGCTGCCGGTGATGCGGCCGTAAAAGGTTTCAACGCCAATAATGGCGGTAATCACCGATGCGGGTACACCGGTTTTATCACTGACTTTTGCAAGGGTCTCAGCGTGCTGCTGCGCAAATACCACACCCTCTCGAGCACGCTTGTCTGTCAGAAATATTTTACGGTAGTCGTACCAAGGTTTGGTTTTTTCTGCGGGTCTTGAAATAGCGTCCAAAATACTTTGCTTGCGCTCGGCTTGATCCAACAGCGCGGCCGCCCAGGCGCGATCGACACCCTGTTCAACGACATTGGCCAGGACCTTCTCACGTTCAGTTCGCTCAGAGTATTCTCCCCCAAAGCTCGTGGTGGGCAATATCAATCCAAACATGATCCAAAAAACCATGTGCGCAGGCCGCGTCATACTGACTTCCTCTTACCAAAATTTAACTTAAAGTTTACTGCGTTATGACACGTTTCTCGGCGCTGACCGCCATTAAAACCCCAAAACCCAGCATTAACGTCACAATTGAAGTACCCCCGGCGCTAACCAACGGTAAGGGCACTCCCACCACGGGGAGGATACCTGCCACCATGCCCATATTGACAAAAACGTACACAAAAAATGTGAGCGTAATCGATGATGCCAACAAGCGGCCAAACCCGGTTTGGGCCTGAATGCTGATGGCAAACCCGCGAAGAATGATCAAGGCATAAATCAGTAAAAGAAAGACCACCCCCCGCAGACCCAATTCTTCTGCCAATACCGCAATAATAAAGTCGGTTTGACTCTCGGGTAAAAAATCGAGGTGAGATTGAGTCCCTGACAGCCAACCTTTACCCGACCAACCCCCTGATCCGATGGCGGTCTTAGACTGAATAATATTCCACCCTGCCCCCAATTTATCGGACTCGGGGTCGAGCAACGTAAGAATTCTTTGTTTTTGATAGTCTTTTAAGAGAAACAACCAGGCAGGCCAAGCACTCATCAAGAACAATGCGGCTGCAGCGATAATGTACCACCAGCTAATCCCCGCCATAAACACGACGAATATGCCGCTCCCCGCCACGAGCAGCGAGGTGCCCAAGTCGGGCTGAATCACAATAAGGCCAGCAGGTAGCGCGATAATCAGCAGCGCCCCCAACAACGGCCAAGGTCGAGGGGGTATGCCATAGCGACTGAACCAAGACGCCACCATTAAAGGCATCGCCAACTTCATTAGCTCTGAGGGTTGGAACCGAATAACGCCCAGGCTCAGCCAGCGCTGCGCGCCTTTTGCTCCAACACCAAAAAGCGGCACTGCGACTAAGAGCAATAACGCCGCCACATAAAACAAGGGGGCCCAGCGATAGTACGTACCCAGACGGACTTGGCTTGCAACCAACATAGCGAAGGTCGCAAGTCCAAAATTGCGCGTTTGCCTTATGAGCGCGGCCTGACTGCCGTCTGAAGCACTGAATAAGACGAATAAACCAAAGGTTATTAGGGTTGCCAGCAATAAAAGCAGCCACCCATCTAAATGAAGTGCCTCAAGTATCGAGTTGCGATGCTTGAAATCACCGCGACTGTCGCTGGCAAGGTACCGATCATATTCAGCCATCTTGCCCCCTGCTCATCCAAGCATCCATCACTTTTCTGGCAACAGGATAAGCGGCACTGCTACCGCCACCATTTTCCGCTAAAACCGCGATGGCAATACTCGGTCGATCGACCGGTGCAAATGCCATAAACCAACCGTGATTGCGGTGGCGGGCGTTAATATTCTCCTCGTCGTAAACCGCATCTTGTGCGATCCCAATGACCTGTGACGTTCCGGTCTTACCGGCAATGGTATAAGCAAGATCGGCACCAATGGCGGCGGCTGTGCCCGCCGGGGTGTGGACGACGTCCATCATGCCTGCGATAACTGCCGACCAGTGCGCGGGACTGGCAATAACGGCCTCACCGGGTGGGGCAACCCGCTCCTCGTTACCAATACGGCTCACTAGCGCTGGTTTAAACACAACGCCTCGGTTGGCCACGATCATCGCTGCTTGGGCTAGCTGAAGGGGCGTTGCCAGCATGTAGCCTTGTCCGATGCCGACACTTAAGGTTTCTCCCGGATACCAAGGCTGGCCAAGCTTCGCTCGCTTCCAGGCTCTTGACGGAAGAATACCCCGCTGCTCACTCGTAATATCAATACCGGTAACCTGACCGAATCCGTAAGGGGCAAGACCTTCTGAGAGTCTATCAATACCTAAATTTCTGGCTAAGTCGTAATAATAAACGTCGCAAGACTCTGCAATCGCCATGCGCATATCAACTTCTTCGGCGTGACCCGTGCCTCGAATACGAAGAATCCAGTCGCGGTAGCGACGAGAATCACCGGGAATTTGGTACCACCCCGGGTCCTTGACAGTGGTCTCTGGCGTAATGAGACCAAGCTCCAGGCCGGCCAGTGCCAGCATGGGTTTCACCGTTGAGCCCGGTGGATATTGACCCTGAATGGCCCTGTTCAACAAGGGCGTATCGAGAGAATCACGAAGCGCACCGTAAGCCTTTGTGCTGATACCGTTGACGAATAAATTGCCGTCAAAACTTGGCTTTGACACCAGGGCTAGAACCCCACCATTGCGGGGGTCTAAAGCGACGACCGCCCCGCGCTGGTCGCCCAATGCAGCCGCCGCGACTCGCTGCAACTCCAGATCGAGATGCAATTTGAGATCAATGCCCGGATGAGGCGCTTCCTGATCAAGCACCCGCAGAACGCGTCCGTGGGCATTGGCTTCAATGTTTTGATTCCCCACCCGCCCCAGTAAAACGTCCTCATAGTATTTTTCCAACCCTACCTTACCGATGTGAAATGTCCCACGGTAACGGTCTTCTTCAATTCGCCGGGTCTCCTCTGTGTTGATACGGCCCACGTAACCCAAAACATGGCTGAGTAATTCACCGTGGGGATAAGCGCGTGTCAATTGCGCCTCGATGGTGGCACCAGTCAGCGTATGACGGTTAACACCAACAACAGCGGTTTCGGCATCGGTCAACCGCAGCTTTAAGGGAACCGCGTCATAAGGTCGGCTGCGCCGACGCCGCTCCTGAAAACGGGAGCGCTCCTCGGGATCTAAGCCGATGAGGGATTCAATGCGATCCAACAGCGCCGATAAATCCCCTGCCCGTTCCACCACAACCGCCAACAGCTGACTGGGCTCGTTGCTGGCAAGCAGCTCACCGTTCCGGTCAAAAATGAGTCCTCGGGTCGGAGGCAGGGCCTCAAGACGAACCCGGTTCCTCTCCGATTGCGTCAGGAACTGCTCGTAGTTAACGATTTGAAGTCCGTAATAGCGGTAGAACAGCGACGTCAGCGCCAACACCACGATTACTGAGGCTGTCACCACCCGACCTCGGTGTATCGCTGCCTCACGACCTGTATCCCGAATGGCATCCCGTGGCGCCATTAAAATTCAGGCTCGATGGTAGGGGTGGCGGGCATTGATAGACCAAGCTCGGTATAACTGTTCAGCCAATACAACCCGTACTAGCGGATGGGGCAGTGTAATCCTCCCTAGTGACCACCGCGCATCTGCGCGTCGCAATAAATCAGCATCAATACCGTCAGGACCACCAATTAAAATGGCCATCGGTGTACCCTCCTGCCGGCTGGCAGTAAAGCGTTCGGCCATATCTTCCGTTGTAACCAGACTGCCTTGGACATCCAAAGCCACCAGCGTTTCGTCATCTTTTAACTGCTTTTTTATCGCAATGGCTTCCTGAGCCCGAAATTTGTCGCTGTCATCACCCTGGCGTTTGGCAGGGGTTATCTCGACCCACTCCACCCTGAAGTCTCTGGGCAAGCGCTTGCTGTACTCTGATACAGCGGTCTGAACCCACTCTGGCATTCGTGTCCCCACTGCCAGGACTCTTATGCGCATTACTCAGCGCTAGGTGGTGCGGTCCACAACCGCTCAAGATCGTAAAAACTGCGGGTTGCCGGTTGCATCACGTGTACCACGACATCGCCAAAATCTACCAGCACCCACTCACCTGCCGTTTCACCCTCGATGCCGATGGGTCGCATGGCCTCACTTTTCGCCCGCATGATGACGTTATCCGCTAGGGACTTCACATGACGCGTAGACGTGCCGCTAGCAATTACCAGAAAGTCCATCACCGAACTCAAAGCTTTCACATCGATCACCACCGGATCGACCGCTTTGAGATCATCCAAGGCATCGAGTACCAGCCCCGTTAGCGCGTCGTGCTCCGACGCGGTTAAATCTGTCACTCAAAAACCCCCTGAGGAATCACTTTATAGAACGGTATAAACCCTGTTCGTTAATATACTCCAATACCGGGTCGGGCAGGAGATATCTGACGTTTCTACCGCCTTCAATCCCAAGCCGCAGAGCAGATGATGAGACATCTAACCCCGGTTGCACCAATCTGGACACCGCACCCCGTGTCTGTTTTAAAAGCTGCGATGGCGGAACTTCATGTTCTTCCAGCCAGCGTTGCAGCTCAAGCGGCAATTGTAGATCCCCGGGAGGCCGAGACAATACGGCAATACTGGCGAACTCTAATAAAATACGCCAGTCGTGCCAGCGATTAAGCCGTTGCAGTGAATCAGCGCCCATAATGAAAACAATCGCGACATCGGCACCTAACTCTTGGCGCAACTCTCGTAAGCTGGCTACGGTATAGGAAAGACCCTCTCGGTCCAGCTCCCGACGGTCAACACTTAAGCCCTCTGTGCCTGCAACCGCTAAGTCGAGCATTGTTGCCCGGTGTGCTGCACTCACACCTGGGGTCGCTTTAAGCGGCGGCAAGGCCGCGGGCATAAGCCGGATCGTTGAGAGGCCGAGCATGTCCCGGCAATCCAGCGCCCCCCGCAAATGTCCTACATGCACTGGATTAAAGGTTCCGCCCAACACACCCACGGCTGGGTGAGTCACTGGCGCACGTGCCCATCGCCAAAGACAACGTATTTGCTCGACGTGAGGCCCTCAAGGCCAACAGGACCTCGAGCATGCAACTTATCGGTGGAGATACCAATTTCAGCGCCCAAACCGTATTCGAAACCGTCGGCAAAACGTGTCGAAGCGTTGATCATGACCGAGCTTGAGTCGACCTCGCGCAAAAACCGCATGGCCGTCCCGTGGTTTTCGGTCACGATACTCTCTGTGTGCCCGGAGCTGTATTCGGCAATATGCGTCATCGCGCCGTCAACACCTGCAACAACCCTGATAGCCAATATAGGGGCGAGATATTCAGCGTGCCAATCCGCTTCGGTGGCCGCAACGCCCACCGAGGCACTCGCAGCACGGGCTTTAGGGCATCCCCGCAGTTCAACACCAGCAGCAGCTAGCGCATCAGCAATGGGAGGCAGTAACGCGATAGCCGCTTCGTCAACCAGTAGGGTCTCCAAGGTGTTGCAAGTACCATAGCGATGAGTCTTCGCGTTGAGTGTAATCGCTTGTGCTCGATCAGGGCATGCCTGAGCATCGATATAGACATGGCAAATGCCATCGAGGTGTTTGAGTACAGGAACCGTGGCTGCGCCGCTGATTCGCTCGATTAATCCTTTGCCACCCCGGGGTATTACCATGTCGACGTAATCTGAGAGTCGAATGAGGGCATCTACCACGGCGCGATCTGTCGTTGCCACCACCTGAGTTGCCGCAGCGGGCAACCCTGCTACGGCCAAACCTTCCTGAATGTAACGCCCAAGCGCCAAGTTGGAGTTAATGGCTTCAGACCCCCCTCGCAGAATGGCGGCATTACCCGCTTTTAAGCACAAGCTGGCTGCCTCCACCGTGACGTTGGGCCGTGATTCATAAACGATGCCAATGACACCCAGCGGGACCCGCATTTTGCCGACTCGAATTCCGGAGTCCATTGTACGAACGCCATCAATGGCACCGACCGGATCGGGTAGTGCAGCGACCTGCTCTAGGCTCACCATTAAACTGGCGATCCTTTCGACATTGAGCTCGAGCCTGTCCAGCAGTGCTGGCGCCAACCCTGACTTCACACCCGCAGCCAAATCCTCGGCGTTAGCCGCCATAAGATCGTTGCGATTATCTGCAATCGCGTCTCGCATGGCGAGCAGCGCCTGATTTCGAGTGGCTACAGTACTCGCCGCAATAATACGCGAGGCTTCGCGGGCCTGCCGACCCAGCTCCTTTACGCTATTTTCGATGGACACAGTCATTCCTTAATCGGGACAGCCACAGTATACGCCCTAGACACGCACTCCCACAGGCCTCAATGCGGCTGTGAAGGCAGTCTTGAATACAATCGTGAATGCAATCGTGAATGCAGTTGACAATGATTCGCAATTGCGTATGCTAACTGCATGTTTGTTTGTATATGCAATGGCGTTACCGACTCTTCCATCCGGCGCGAGATGGAGGCCGGCGCGACTTCTTTTGCCGACGTCCAAAATCGATTGGGTGTGGCCCGCCAGTGTGGCTCCTGCGAACACCTGGCTCGTGCCATCGTCAACGAATTTTCTAAACCCGATCCCCGATACTTTTACAACGCCTCTCCGGACGAATCTATGGCCGCCGTAGCCTGACGGTAACGAAGCTGCTAATCATTCTGATTAGCATTAGAAAATTCATTTAAAACAATAGCTTAAGCGATTTATTTTGTGGTTCATTCGCGATCGTTGCGGTATCATGGGGCAACTCTTCCCATAGGACCGCACCATGAAAGGCGACGCTAAAGTTATCGAGCACCTCAACAAAATCCTCTACAACGAGCTGGTTGCGATCAACCAGTATTTTTTGCACAGCAAAATGTATAAAGACTGGGGTCTCAGTGAACTCGCAGAGCATGAGTACCACGAGTCTATTGATGAAATGAAGCACGCAGACGCCCTCGTAGAGCGCATCCTGTTTCTTGAGGGCCTTCCCAATTTGCAAGACCTCGGGAGACTCATGATTGGCGAAAACCCCCGAGAAATGCTCGAGTGCGATTTGAAACTTGAGCATATCGCCCACGAAGACCTCAAAGCGACCGTGGCGCATTGTGAAGAGGTCAGGGATTACGTCTCGAGAGACCTTGCGCAAAGCATCTTAGATGCCGAAGAAGAGCACATCGACTGGCTGGAAACCCAGCTATCGCTGATGGATCGTGTCGGCGAGCAAAACTACCTCCAAACTGCGATGCGCACAGTCAAGCCGTCTGCAAGCTGAGGCAGCCTTAATCAGCCAGTGGGGTGGTATCAAGGTAACGCCCCGCGGCAACTGCAGGCACTAACGTCCCACTGGCTACTGTAATCACCCCACCAACAACCACCCAATTAATGCCCACGGGCGACTGCCAGGGTGATCCATAATCGGCACCAGCAGCCACCCCTTCAGGATCAAAAACCACCAGGTCGGCATCTGCCCCCACTGCTACACGCCCTTTGCGGCTAAATTGGGGCGCAAAGGTTTCAAGCCATTGTGCCTGTTTCAAGCTAATGCGAGACAGTGCATCGCTGAGCCCAAGTATCTCCTGCTCGCGAACGTAACGACCCAACAAACGAGAGAAACTGCCCGAGATATTGGGGTTGGTCATTTGCCCTGTGTCAAAAGCGGGTAAAGCATCCGTCGACACCATCATATCGGGCCAGCGCAGGGCTGAATGAAGCCAAGACTCCTGCACGTAATGATGGTTAACCATTCCGCCGGGCTCAGCTTCAGCATAGCGCCCCCAGGTTTCCTCCGTGAGCCACTCACCCGTGGCCACCCACTGCACATCGGTATAATCGATGGCAAAAATAGTGCGCCAATCGCGCTTGCGAAATACGTCCGCGGAAATACTGGTCCCCCCAGCCAAATAACTCAGGGTTTCTGTGGTCACCCGCACCCCTCGGGCTCGAGCGGCATCAATTTTTTCCAACCATCTCTCAATGCCGTTCATCGCGTTATGTGTAATGTGGCAAATAAATACGGCTGTATCGTATTGCTCCGCAAGAGCTAAAACTTCATCAAGCCCTTGGGGGTCTCCCGGGAGGTTGCGTCGCACGTGCACAAAAACCGGGACCTTGTGCTCCCCCGCCACACCGAAAATCATGGCCAACTCATCTTGACTCACCGCATCACGCATGTAGTCAAGCAACAGACCAATGCCCAGACCGCCCCCATCAAGACCCTCTTCGAGCTTGCGACGAATCGCAGTAATTTGAGGCGCAGTCGCGCGCTGTGTAAACGCGGGAGAGGCCATACCCGCCTGCTCACCCCGGTAAAAAAAGTAGGGTAAATCGCGACCTTCGAGGACTTGGATCCGTGCGGCAAAGTGCCCCACGGATGCTCCATAGTGAATAATAGGACGATCAGCTACTAGGTCGCCGGCAGCCGATGAAGGCAAGGCACCAGCCTCCATCTCCAGCTGCGTCGTTACGCCATCAAGCACGTTCCGCTGCTGCCCTAGCGGTGTCAGGGTGTGGCTATGAATGTCTATAAAACCAGGGGCCACCACCAAACCGGTCGCGTCGATCGCCTGAGTTCCCGCAAGTGGCGTTTGGCTTATTGACGCCACTCGCCCCTGTCGGATGCCAATATGTCGAATAGCGTCTAAGCCGGTCTCAGGGTTGATCACCCGGCCATTGTTGATGACTAAAGAAAAGGGCTCCGCAGCGTCTGCGAACAGAGCCTGCGGAATGAATAGAACCCAAGTAAATAGCAGCGCGGCCAGCCGTGCTTTTGGATCCCTTATGTTTTTGCTGAAAATACGCAGGCTACCTGAGACTTTTAAGCCTGATCGCTGGCACCAGCTTTTATCGCCTCGGCCAACTCGCCTGAAGTTTCCATCTCGGCAATGATATCGCAGCCGCCGATTAGCTCGCCGTCGACCCACAGCTGCGGAAACGTCGGCCAATTAGCGTAAATCGGTAGATTGGCGCGGATTTCTGGGTTTGAAAGAATGTCCACATAGGCAAAACGCTCGCCTACACTGGCCAAGGCCTGAACAGCTCGAGCAGAAAAACCACACTGCGGCTGATTGGGTGAACCCTTCATGTACAGGATGACCCGATTGCTGGTGACCTGTTCTTTAATTGTTTCCATAATATCCATGGTGCTCTCCAAAATGCAGTAAATGGGCCGTGGTTAGCCCGACCACTTATCTAGCTACTAGTATAACGCCGAGAAGCCGCGGATACATGCCTGATCGCGGCATGTTTAAACCATCCTCCGCAAACTGTAGACTTGCGCGCTCACTCAACTGACCGGTCTTTGAACGATGTCAGCCATTATGCGCACCTACAAACAGTTACCGGTCGCCTTCGTTCGAGGGCGCGGGGCGACGCTTTGGGATACTCAGGGCAGGCCTTACCTTGACGGCCTGTCTGGGATTGCTGTCACAAACTTGGGCCATTGCCACCCCAGGGTTACCCAAGCAATCGAAGAGCAAGCCCGGGAGCTGGTCCACACCTCCAACTTGTTTCGCATTCCCGGCCAGGAGCAGCTGGGTGCTGAGCTGGTCTCGGCCACCGCGATGGAGTCCGTCTTTTTTTGCAACTCCGGCGCTGAAGCCAATGAGGTTGCTATTAAGCTGGCGCGTCGCTACGGCCACGACCGCGACATAAAAACCCCGACCGTCGTTGTTTTAGACGGTGCCTTCCATGGCCGCACGTTGGGGGCGCTAGCGGCGACGGCTGGCGAGGCCATGCGCCAGCCCTTCGAGCCCATGGTGCCCGGATTTATTCGCATTGCCCCCGAGGATTTCAATGGGCTCAAATCCCTTGAGGCCCAAGCCGATATCGTGGCGGTGCTGGTAGAGCCTGTTCAGGGCGAAGGCGGTGTCCGCCCACTGTCTCGCGACTACCTACTTGCACTGAGAGCGCTGTGCGACCAGCAAAACTGGCTGCTGATGTTTGACGAGGTTCAAACCGGCAATGGGCGTTGTGGAGCACTTTATGCCTACCAACGTCTTGGTGTGACCCCCGATGTGCTGATAACGGCGAAAGGCCTGGGTAACGGTTACCCTATTGGGGCCTGTCTTGCGAAAGGGGAGGCCTCTGCCACACTGAGAGCCGGCGATCATGGCACCACCTACGGCGGTAGCCCTCTTGCCTGTGCTGCGGCTAGCGCTGTTGTGAATACCCTCGCTGATCCGCCTTTGCTTGCGCGAGCCGATGTCATTCGAGAGCACATTCTTAAAGCTTTCAGAGACCAGCTTGCGAACCCCGAGCACGTTGCTGAAATTCGCGGGCTAGGGCTCATGCTCGGAATAGAAGTGACCGTGCCAGCAACCGGGTTGGTCACTTCGGCTTTAGAACAGGGCGTCGTAATTAATGTGACAGCGGGCAACACCATTAGACTGTTACCACCTCTGGTCATGACCAATGACGAGGCCAACCAACTCGGCTACAGCGTGGCTGAAATTATTAATCAAGCGCCGGAGATAGCGGCATGAGCGGACCCAAGCATTTTCTGACACTGAGTGACCTGACCTCTGACGAACTCAGGGGCATCATTTCCAGAGCCAACGAACTGAAAATCCAGCAGCGCGAGGGCATTCCTCACGCAAGATACCCAGGCAAGGTTTTGGCCATGCTATTTGCCAAGGCGTCCACTCGAACACGGGTTTCCTTTGAAGTCGGTATGCGTCAGCTCGGTGGCAGCGCCCTATTTCTCTCTTCGGCTGATACGCAGTTAGGGCGGGGTGAGCCCGTCGAAGACACCGCTCGAGTACTCTCGTCAATGGTCGATCTCGTGATGATTCGCACCCATGACCACGGTAGCGTAGAACGCTTTGCTGACGTTGCCTCGGTACCCGTTATCAATGGCCTTACCGATGACTACCACCCCTGTCAGCTCCTGGCAGACATGCAAACTTGGTTTGAACATCGGGGTGATATTCAAGGTCGCCGCGTGTGCTGGCTGGGCGACGGTAATAATATGTGCCACTCCTACATCAACGCCGCACGATTGTTGGACTTCGAGTTGGTTGTGGCCTGCCCCGACGGTTATCAGCCGGCCTCACAGCTGGTGTCAGATAATAGTGACCGTGTCCATATCGTGCATGACCCTCGTGAAGCGGTGCTAGGTGCCGACTTACTGGTGACCGATGTCTGGGCATCGATGGGGCAAGAGGATGAGCAGCAAGCCCGCAGTGCCGCAATGGCTCCTTATCAACTCAATCGCGAATTGCTCGCGCTTGCGGCACCCGAAGCGCTCTACATGCATTGCTTGCCCGCCCACCGTGATGAAGAGATCTCCTCGGAGCTCATGGCCGCACCCGAAACCGTGATTTGGGACGAGGCCGAAAATCGACTTCACGCCCAAAAAGCTTTGATTGAATTTTTGCTGGGCTGATACCCTAAAGTTTTATCCCGGGTCATCCCGGGAGCGCACCCGAGACCAGCCGCCCCTGTGTGCTGGCCGATGTTTTGTCCCAAAAATATCAACAAAATCTGCTCAATCTATCCACAACCCCTAAAACCCGGCAGCCGCTAAGGTTTGTAGGACTGTCGCTGTTAGTGAGCGCTAACGTCGACCTATTTACACAGGTTGTGCACAGGTGTTCCAGCCTTTTTCTCTATTGCATTAGTCTCAATACCCACCTATCTTGGGGTAGTTGGACCGCCCCACCCCTATATGTTGGGTATAGGGGTCCTTCAGTGTTGGCGACAAACCAACAGAGGAAGGCACAAGGGACGCAAGCGGCGATCAAGCCCCAGCACCGATTTTTATATTTTGACGAGGCCAAAATAAGATGCAGACAGGCACAGAAACCGGAACCTCTACACAGGCGGGTACAGCTCCAGTAACCGCAACAGACAACACGGCTTCAGGGCGACTGCAAGCCACTGCACCCGGCCAGCTGAGAGTGATCAAGCGCAATGGCACGGTCACCAGCTTCGAAGACAGTAAAATATCGGTTGCCATTACAAAGGCATTTTTAGCGGTGGAAGGCGGTACTGCAGCCGCTAGCAGCCGCATTCACGAAACCGTGGCGAAATTGACCGAGCAGGTGATAACGACATTTAAACGTCGCATGCCGTCGGGCGGCACCATTCATATAGAAGATATACAAGATCAAGTCGAGCTGGCGCTGATGCGCGCTGGCGAACACAAAATCGCTAGGGATTACGTTATTTACCGCGAGGAACGTGCGCGCGATCGCGCTGCAAAAGCGGCGCTATCCCCAGAATCGCAGGCAGTGGCCAGTGGCATTAATGTGGTAATGCCCGATGGCAGCCGTCAACCCCTTAATATAGAGCGGGTACGGACCATCGTATCCGAGGCTTGCGCGGATCTCGTCGACGTTAGCGAATCCGCCATCATCGATGAAGCATTGCGCAACTTATACGATGGCGTGACAGCAGAAGAGGTGAGCACCTCTTTGGTCATCACAGCCCGGACCATGATAGAACAGGATCCCAACTACAGCTACGTCGCTGCACGCCTGCTGCTCGACAATCTACGGGCTGAATCTCTCGATTTTTTAGGCGTAGCAAAAAGCGCGACTCAGCAAGATATGGAGCAGCTCTACAGCGAAGCCTTAAGTGCGTTCATCCATCAAGGGGTAACCCTCGAGTTATTATCGCCAGAGCTCCTCGAGTTTGATATCGCAGCCTTGGGGCAGGCTTTACTACCCGAGCGCGACCTTCAGTTCAGCTATCTAGGATTGCAAACGCTCTACGATCGCTATTTCATACATGCCGATGAAGTGCGCATTGAGTTACCTCAGGTCTTTTTCATGCGCGTGGCGATGGGTCTGTCCATTCGTGAAGACAACCCGAATGCGCGAGCCATAGAGTTCTACCAGCTGCTGTCCTCTTTCGATTATATGAGCTCCACACCCACATTGTTCAACTCTGGAACGCTACGTTCTCAGCTGTCATCTTGTTACCTCACCACGGTTCCCGATGATTTGTTCGGCATTTACGGCGCTATTCAGGACAACGCCATGCTGTCTAAGTTTGCCGGCGGCCTGGGAAATGACTGGACGCCAGTCAGGGCTTTGGGCTCTTATATCAAGGGCACCAACGGGAAAAGCCAGGGCATCGTACCGTTCTTAAAAGTCGTCAATGACACCGCTGTTGCTGTCAACCAAGGTGGCAAGCGCAAGGGGGCTGTCTGCGCTTACCTAGAAACTTGGCACCTCGATATCGAAGAGTTTTTAGAGCTTCGCAAAAACACCGGAGATGACCGACGCCGCACTCACGACATGAATACGGCCAACTGGATCCCCGACCTGTTCATGAAACGCGTTTTTGAAGACGGCGACTGGACCCTGTTTTCACCCAACGATGTGCCGGACCTGCATGACCTGTATGGCAGGGCGTTTGAAGAGCGCTACGCCCAGTACGAGGCCATGGCGGCGAGCGGTGAAATTCGCGTTCATAAAACGCTGAAAGCCGCGGCCGTTTGGCGAAAGATGCTCGGAATGATCTTCGAAACCGGGCACCCATGGATGACCTTCAAAGACCCGTGCAACTTGCGCTCACCGCAGCAACACGTCGGCGTGGTGCATTCATCCAACCTGTGCACAGAGATCACCCTGAACACCAGCGCAGACGAGATTGCGGTCTGTAATTTGGGTTCCGTTAACTTGCCACAGCACATAGAAGACGGCGCGCTGAACTTAAAGAAACTGCGAGCAACGGTGCGAACCGCAATACGCATGCTCGATAACGTGATAGACATTAACTACTACTCCGTGCCACAGGCAGAACAATCCAACATGCGGCATCGCCCCATAGGATTGGGCGTCATGGGCTTCCAAGACGCGCTCTATAAAATTGACGTGTCCTATGCGTCTGAAGGTGCCGTCAGCTTTGCCGACCAATCCATGGAGGCCGTCAGCTACTTTGCTATTGAAGCATCCAGCGAACTGGCCGCAGAGCGGGGCGCGTATTCAAGTTATGAGGGCTCACTTTGGAGTCAGGGTATTTTCCCCCTCGATTCTTTAGACATCTTGGTGGAGCAGCGCGGTGCCGACTACATAGAAGTCAACCGTGATATGACCTTTGATTGGCCAGAACTGAAAGGCCGAGTCGCTGAGCATGGCATGCGAAACTCAAACTGTATGGCCATTGCACCGACAGCTACCATTGCAAATATCACCGGTGTCTCGCAGTCAATTGAACCCACCTATCAGAATTTGTATGTCAAATCTAACCTGTCGGGCGAGTTCACCGTTGTAAACCCCTACCTCGTCAAAGATCTTAAAGCGCGCGACTTGTGGGACAAGGTGATGGTCAATGATCTCAAATATTATGACGGCTCTGTACAGTCCATCGATCGCATTCCCGATGATCTAAAAGCAAAATATTCCACGGCTTTCGAAGTCGAGCCACGATGGCTGGTGGACAGCGCAAGTCGTCGTCAAAAGTGGATAGATCAAGCGCAATCTTTGAATCTCTACATTAATAATGCCAGCGGCAAAAAGCTCGACGTGACTTATAGAATGGCTTGGTACAGTGGCCTCAAGACCACTTACTACCTCCGAAGTCTGGCCGCTACGGGCACTGAAAAGTCTACGGTAGAGTCTGGAAAACTTAATGCTGTGGCCTCGGGTGCCGCAGAAACAACACCACAACCCGCACCTGTACCGCAAGCCTGCTCTCTGGATGATCCAGACTGTGAAGCTTGCCAATAATCTAAAACCAAGTTGAACTGAGGAGACAATACGATGCTCAGCTGGGAAGAATACAATACGGACGAAGCGATAGCCCCGAGTGCACCAGTGGTGCAGCCTGAGGTAATGGCAGAAAAAGTCGCAGAGGCTCCAGAGCCTGTGGCGGTTAACTATAACCAAGGCGTTGCGGCCGATGCTGAAGCTGCAGCGATCATGGCCGACAACGTCAATAGAGCCAAGGGCTCGATTGATCAGATCGATGTCGCACCCGGCCTTGAAGAGCTGGAAATGGGCGCAGCGCGAGTCAGCGTCGATGAAAAAGCGATGATTAACTGCCGAGCTGACCTCAATCAGCTCGTTCCCTTCAAGTATGACTGGGCATGGCAGAAATATATTGATGGCTGTGCAAACCACTGGATGCCTCAAGAAATCAACATGACCGCAGATGTTGCGACCTGGAAAGACCCCGATGGCCTCTCTGATGACGAGCGTCGTATTATCATGCGTTCTCTGGGGTACTTCTCAACCGCAGACTCTCTGGTCGCTAATAACCTTGTACTGGCTATCTATCGGCTTATCACTAACCCAGAGTGCCGTCAGTACTTACTGCGACAAGCCTTCGAAGAGGCTATCCACACGCATGCTTATCAGTATTGCATCGAATCATTGGGCATGGATGAAGGCGAAGTCTTCAACATGTACCGAGAAGTGCCCTCAGTCGCGGCAAAAGCGACTTGGAGCCTGAGTAAGACACACAGCCTGTCAGATCCTAATTTCCGAACAGGAACACTAGAGACAGACCAGGAGCTGCTGCGCAACCTCATAGGGTTCTACTGCGTCACCGAAGGCATCTTCTTCTACTGTGGCTTTACTCAGATCCTTTCAATGGGTCGTCGCAACAAGATGACGGGGGTCGCCGAGCAGTTTCAGTACATTCTGCGGGATGAGTCAATGCACCTAAACTTTGGCATTGATGTTATCAATCAGATCAAGTTGGAAAACCCGCTGCTCTGGACACCGGAGTTCCAGCAAGAGGTTATTCAGATGATTTTAGAGGGTACCGAACTCGAAATCGCCTACGCCAGAGACACAATGCCAAGAGGTGTTTTAGGTATGAACGCGGCCATGATGGAGGAGTATCTGCAGTTCATCTGCAATCGTCGCCTCAATCAGGTGGGTCTACCAGAGCAGTTCCCCGGTGCTCAAAATCCATTCCCTTGGATGTCAGAAATTATGGATCTGCGCAAGGAAAAGAACTTCTTTGAGACGCGGGTCATTGAATATCAAACAGGTGGAGCACTTACTTGGGATTAACGCGCAGGTAGCGTTCCCCCTAGAAGAGCAAAGACCCCCTGGAGCACAGCCCAGGGGGTCTTTTTTTATGGCCGACAATTTCTCAACGCCTAGGCTGGAATAAAGAATAGCCGCCTAACAGCTCCAAGATTAAGAATTTAAAGACGAGGAGTCACCGCAATGGGTCACGCCACTGTATTCCCAGGGCCTAAGAAACACCGAACACCCGTCACGCTCTACGATTAAAAACGCCATACCATCCCAAGCAGCGCCATTAACCGGTGGCTGGCAGGTCCAATCGGTAGCGCGGCAGGGACTCTAGAATCGCCCGACCGTAACGGCGAGTCAGTAACCGCCGGTCCAGCAATGTGATGCGTCCTTGATCCTCCTCGGTACGCAACAAACGACCACTCGCCTGAACTAGACGAAGAGCAGCATCAGGAACACTAATTTCCATAAACGCATTACGCCCCAAGGCTTCCAATAACTCTGCGTGGGCTGCTTCTCTAGGGTTGTCAGGAACGGAAAATGGGAGCTTGGCAATAACAACGTGATCGCAGTAATCCCCGGGTAAATCGATACCCTCGGCAAAACTCGCAAGTCCCATAATAAGACTGCGACGTCCTTCATCAATATTCTCCCGATGCCGCTCGAGCAGCCTGGATTTGCTCAAACTGTCCTGAACCAAAATTTCATGATCAAGGGTTCCGGACACACCCGTAACCACCGCCTCCATTTGGCGGCGAGAACTAAAGAGCATGAGGACACCCCCATCGTCGTTAATCAAACCCGGCAGCCGCGTAATAATTTCTGCCGTATGAGCCTCACTGTCCCCAGGATCGCTTTGCAAATCGGGTATTGCAAAAACTCCTTGCTGAGCGTCAAAAGGGCTCTCGACGCGCTTGTAAAGTGCATCTACTGGCAACCCGGTCATAGACCGCAACCGGTCAAAACTGCCCAAGGCAGACAGGGTGGCAGATGTCATGACGACACCCGCTGCCCGGGACCAAAGGTGTTCATGAAGCAAGTCTCGAGCTAGCACCGGACTCGCCATAAAAACAACGCCCTCACCATTTCGCGACGCCGCTTTCAACCAGCGCGCCCACGGCTCTTCTAAATCGGGCATCTCTGCACTCTTGTAGGAGTGCCATAACTCTAACTGGCCTTCTGCCCGCGCCACCATGGCCTGAACGCTGCCAAGCCAAGCGTCCACCGTGTCGCGTAACTGAATCTCAGCTTCCTCTCGACGATTATCTAATGCCACTTCAAGCCGCTGGGCTAAATCTAACTGTCGCCGCCAAACATTGACCAGCGCCCCAGAATGCTCACGTAAAGCATCGGGGATAATGCCTTGAGGAAATCGATATTCATCTGACTGGTCGGCATGCTGCTCTAGGTAAGACTCCCCCCAAGCCGCGACGTCATCGTTTAACTGAGTCAGATCGGTGAGCACCCCTTGCAACTCTTCCAGTAGCCCTGCCTGACCAACAAACTCTGACAGGGAATCATGCTGGGCCATTAGCCATTGTGCGGTCTCTCGCAACGCCTGCCGTGTTGAGGGGCTTCGAGAGACCAATGTGAACTGATCCAGGCATTTACCTGCGAGTTGATGCCCCTCATCAAAGATGAAGATACAGTCTTCAGGCGGTGGCAAAATCGCACCCCCACCAAACTTCAAATCGGCAAGCACCAAGTTATGGTTGGCAACCACGACATCGGCCTCTTGAAGACCTTCTCGGGCTTTGAAAAATGGGCATTGCTGAATAAAACTGCAGCGACGCCCGCTGCACTGAACGGCGTCAGTGGTCACCATACGTCGTATCGAATCCTCTATCGCACCGGGCCAGCGATCAAGGTCGCCGTCCCAGCTGCTGCCCGCCATAGCCTCAACCATTGACTCCATGACGGGTATGGCGTCTTCAACGGCCAGATCAGCAACCTCATCGGGGTACAGGGGAATCAGGGCAGGCAAAATAGCACCGGCGAGGTGGTTATCAATCTTCTGAAGGCAAACGTAACGCCCCCTACCTTTGGCAAGGGTCACCTTAAAGTCGAGACCACTGTGGTTGAGAATATCGGGGAGGTCGCGATAGATCAGCTGCTCTTGCAAAGCCACCGTCGCGGTGGCTATGACCAATGTTTTATCCCTAGCACTGGCCACTGGCAAAGCGGCCACGGTATAGGCAATAGTCTTTCCGGTACCAGTCCCGGCCTCAACGACGGCAATAGGCTGCGGCAGATCTGGATCTCCCAAGGCATTGGCAACCTCCGCAATCATCTGACGCTGCCCCCAACGCGGTTTTAAATCCCGTTGCTCGACCAATGTTTGGTAGGCGTCACGAATCCGTTCCTTAATAATCTCGGGTAGCAATCAAAGCTCCCCAAGAGCGCGACGCAATGGATTCGCGTACATGGCTAACGCCAAGGGTCTATGAGATGCCGGCATAGCATTTATCCGAGCATCAAATTGATCCCGAGAGATAGTACCCGGGTAAATAGTCACCTCTGGCACGCTTTGTGTTTGCTCTAAATGCTGCCACGCCCAAAGCGCTGTTTCAAAAAGCCGGTAGTTGCAACGAATGTGTTTATCGATAGCGGCAACCGCGGCGCTAACATCTAAATGCTCCGCTGAGAGCGGCTCACCAAAACTTAAATGGACACACCCCTTCTCACCTGTAATGCCCTGACCTATAGACAAGACGTCTTCATATTCCGATTTGACGTAACCCACCCCTGCGGCGAGCTCAGCCGCTTTAGCCGCATCGCAAGGGTCGAGCTCATAAGCAATGGCCAAGGGAACAATTTTTAGAGCTGGCAGAACATCGGCGATCGTTTCGGTCTGGCGATCTCGAGACAAGGACAGCATTTTTATCACCGCGGGTTCGGTGGTATCGATCCCATCTTTCGCCCTACCCTCGCGCTGTGCAATCCAAACAGGCCCCTGATTAGTGGTTACCATGGCGCGGATAAACTCTGCCAGCTGCCGCGAGGCTGCCAGCAACTCCCGCGGGCCCGACAAGGCGCGTTTGACAATAAAGCTCTTATTAAGGCGCATGAGGTCAGCAACCCAGCGCTCCTTCAAAAGGTTATCACCGATCGCAATCGCCAAAGTTCGATGACCAGAGTGATACAAAATATGATTGGTCAGCGCAGGATCCAAGGCAATGTCACGATGATTACTGACAAATAACCAAGAAGCTGTCGGATCTAGTGATTCCAAGCCATCGGAACTTAGACGCACCGTCTTAATCACCATATTGGCTAGTAGCGGCCTTAGCTGCATTTGTAAGGCATCAACCGTTGCTAATGGCTTGAGTCGGTGACCCAACCACATTTTCACCAAAATGCGAGCAATTGAGGGAACAAAACGATACAAAGGCCCGAGCTTCCATTCAGCCAGTGTATTGATCAGCCCTGGCTCACCTCGAAGCCTGTGTAAAACACGCGCTACTTCGTCGTCGCGATACGGACGAATATCAGAGTAGGGATCATTGGCCTCTTTCATCGTTGTTGTCGTGCCCTTTTTGTCGATGGCATGCGCGTTTCGGTATTCTACCTTGCCCCAAAGCCACTAGTTTCTGATAACCTCCGTCGCCGTTGACATTGACTACCGAGAAATTGAGATGGACGCTTCAAGCGCGCTTTTAATGACCTTAGGGGCAGCTGCCCTGTTAATCAGTTGGATTTTGTTA